>CALLZL010000125.1 GCA_937859575.1 uncultured Chloroflexota bacterium | reverse complement strand
CTCGATGTAACCCTGGCAACCGTAATCGCACCATTGACGATCGGCTGATCAGCGGCTTCCACACTGCCGGTCGGGGCTTGCGCTGCCGGTGCTGGTGCGGGGGCTGGTGCGGGGGCCGGCGCGGGGGCCTGCGGTGCTGCGGCCACATTAATCGTACCCTGCATGGTATCGTGGTAGCGGCAGACATACGCAAAGCTGCCGGCTTCGTTAAAAGTGAAGGCAAACGTCTGGCCGTTGTTCATATTGCCCGAATCGAACGGGCCATCGATCGCCGTCACGGTATGAGGTGCTGCATCGCTATTGCTCCAGGTAACCGTATCACCGACGGTGATGCTGACGGTTGCCGGGCTATAGGCAAACCCCTGAATGGCAACTGTGGTATCGGCTGCTTGTGCAACGCCATGGAGGGCGAATGAGGCGGCAAAGAAACCTGCACAGAGGAGCGTCACAAGACGCATCGACCCGATCCCTCGTATCATGAAAACCTCCTTGCTACATAGGTTCGACCCACACGCGGAGTCATGCGGTCGCAGAGGTGCATCGAGGGCGTAACCAGCGTGCCTCGCATACGATGCGCTGGTGTACCGCCCTGCCTGTGGCGGCGAGTCATACCCGGGTACTGGGTTATTCGTAGCCTGGAGGTGATCTGAATCTGTCTTACTCGCTGGTGATGGCACGCAGCACCGCAGCACGCAGCGTGGCGTCGGGGATCTCGGCCTGTGCCAGGGTGCCCTGCAGCACGGTCGGGCCGCTCGGCATGGCGCTACCGCCGGCCGCCTCGATCGTCACTATCACCGCCTGGTAGCTGGTGAACGGTGCATCGCTGCGAATCATCACCCAACCATCGCCGTCACGCGGCAGGAAGGTTCCACCATTCACCACCTGCCGGTCGGCTGTGAGCCACACCTGATAGACCTGGTGATCAGCGAGGGGGGGCAACTGCTGAGCCACCAGGCATGCGGCGGTGCCTGTCGGATCGGCCCAGAAGCGCCCACGTGCCTGGTTACCGGCCATCGCATACCAGCGCACATCGGCATCGTTGAGGAGCGCCGTCAGGGTATGCCAGTTACTGCGGCTGTTCGTGAGTTGTGCTGCCTGCTGTTCGACCCGTTGTTGCAGGGTGATGTTCCAGCCGAACAGGGCGATCAGGAGTGCCGCCGCCAGTGCAAGTGCAGCATAGCGAACCGGCCGGCGTGGTGCCCGGGGCGGCTCGCTTGCAGGGGCCGGCTGCGGCTGCCGGGCAGCGGCCAGAATGCGGGCCCGTAAGGCGACCGGTGGCGTGGCTTCTTCGGCGCTGAGGCGCAGGGCTGCCGTGATGCGCCGATACCCCGCGAGTGCGCTGCGGCATGCAGCACACTGCGCCAGGTGCGCCTGATCCATCGTGCTTAATTCACCATCGCCAAGGGCGTATGCCGCCAGATTGGCGCGGATGGTGGTACATCTCTCGTTGTCGTGTTCTTCTGTCATATATGCATGAAAACGTAGTGAACCGCCCTGCTGATTCTACTCATCGCCAAGGATTCGCGCCAACAGTGCCCGCAGCTTATCCATGCCGAGCCGAATACGGGTATGGACGGTGCCAAGCGGCAGTTCGAGATGAGCCGACACCTCACGGCGGGTCAGGCCGTTCCAGTAGATCAGCTCAATCACCTCGCGTTGTGCCGGCGGCAGTTCGGCCAGAGCTCGGCGGATCTCGCCGCGCAGCAGGGCTTCATCGAACGGCTCATGGGGCACTGCCAGCTGAAGATCATCGAATGGAGCGCTGCGGCGTGTTTCGCTGCCGCGCCGGCTGCGGAGTTCGTCGATTGCACGATGATGGGCTATCGAGAACAGCCAGGTGGCCAGGCTGCCGCGCCGTGTTTCGTAGCGGTCGAGATGTTGCCAGCAGCTCAGGAAGACATCCTGGGTGATCTCTTCGGCGGCACCGTGCTCGCCGACGATGCGCAGTGCCACGCCGAACACCATGCGGCCGTAGCGATCGTACAGCAACGCCAGGCCACGCGGTGGATCGTCGCGGAGTGCTGCTACCAGTGCCTCGTCGCTGAGCACCGGAGGTGTTTCGCCAGTCGCCCATTCCACAGCCGGCTGCTCCTTTGCAGGTATCTGTGCCTGCCTCTATCATACCAGAGGTGCAACCGATACAGCACACTGAATTCGGCAATGTACGCTATAGCAGGCAGAACCGTTGATGATCGGGGCGCGCAGCTTGCGTTTCTGGGATGCGAATAGTTCAATGCTTATGGTTGATTCTAGGCAAGGCTAAGTACCCGAGCGCAGCCGATAGAGCAGGTCGCTGCCTCCTTCGCCGAAGTGCCGCTGTAGTTCACGATAGAGTGCATAGCGCCGGTGATATAACGCTGTATGGGCGGTAGTGGGGGCATATCGCGTCAGATCGTGTGGCGCCATCCGGGCGCAGACATCGGCAACACTGCCGATTCCGGCCGCCAGCGCGCCATAGATGGCGGCCCCTCGTGCACTGGCATGCGGTGTCGGCGACACCAGAATCTCGCGGCCGCAGACATCGGCAAGGATCTGCATGAGGAGCGTACTGCGGCTCAGCCCACCGCCGACGCGCACCTCGCGGATCGGGCCGGTCGCTGCTTCCAGTAACTCAATCACCTGGCGATTGCCGAAAGCGATCGCTTCCAACAAGGCGCGGTAGATCTCGGCCGGTTGCGTCTCGACGCGCAGGCCAACCAGTACACCCGAGAGAAGCGGATCCATCAGCGGGGTGCGTGCGCCATTCCACCAGTCGAGCGCCAGGATGCCCCGCCCGCCCGGTGCCAGTTGTGCTGCCGCCGCTTCGAGTTCGTCATAGTGCATGCTCTCGTTAGGCTCGCCTGCCAGGAGCCGCACCCACCAGGCGAGCATGTCGCCGGCAGCAGCCTGGCCGGTTTCGTAGGCATACAGGCCAGGGTAGACCCCTTCATACACTACGCCGGCGATCCCCGGCTTGAGCTGTTCGTGCTCTGCCAGGAGAATGTGGCATGTCGATGTGCCCATGGCAATTGCCAGCACGCCGGCCCCGGTGACACCCAACCCCGGCACTGCGGCATGGGCATCAATGACGGCAACCCCCACGGGTGTGCCGGCCGGCACGCCACTACGCTCGGCCCAGGCGGCCATCAGGCCGCCGGCACATGTGCCGACTGCCTGTGGTTCGGCAAGACGGGAATTGAGAGCCCCAAAGCCGGATGCGATCGCATCGAGATCGGCAGCTGCCGGGTAGCCGCCGCGATAGTGCGCCTTGAAACCTGCCTGGCATGCCGATCGCACCTCGCGGCCGCACAACTGCCATACGAGCCAGTCGCCGGCTTCGAGGAACCGTTCGGCAGCCGCGAAGACATGCGGCGCATGGTTCATGGTTTCGAGGGCTTTGGCATGCAGCCATTCCGGCGAAGTATCGCCGCCGGTGTGTTCGAGAAAGCGCCCGCCGGATGCAGTAATAACGGCGGCTTCGGCAGCGGCGGCATGGTGCTTCCAGAGTTTGACATAGGCGTGCGGTTCGCCGGCAAACTCCGCCACCATGCAGAGCGGCGTGCCGTCGGCACGTCCCGGCAGCCCCGTGCTGGCGGTGAAACCGATGCCGCTACCGATGATCTGTGTTGCATCAACCGCCTCTGCGGCGGCACGCAGCAGGGTTTCGGTGGCCGCCAGATAATCGGCCGGATGTTGTAGTGCCCATTCGGCCGGCAACCGGCGGCCATTCGGCAACGCCTGATCGATGACACCATGGCGATAGCTCTGATCGCACACAAGCAGTTCGCTGCCGTTGCTTGTGTCGATCAGCACCAGCCGCGCCGATTCCGTCCCAAAGTCAAGGCCGATTGCATACGGGGGCATAGCGCTCCGTCACCCATACTTCAGATACACGGTCTTCACATCGGTGAAGAACTCGCGTGTCGTTGTGCCGACCGAGCCGGGGCCAAGGCCAGAAGCCTTGACGCCGCCAAACGGCAGATGGGATTCGATTGCTGTGCCGTGGTTGACATGAACGACGCCGCTCTGAATAGTATCAACGAAACGCCCTGCGAGATCAAGCCGCTGCGTGAAGATCGAAGCCGCCAGGCCATACTCGACATCATTCGCCAGTGCTAGTGCGGTATCAAAATCATCGACCGGCATGACACACAAGACCGGGCCGAAGACCTCTTCACGGGCGATCTCCATAACGCCCTGCACATCGCCGAGCAGGGTCGGTGCATAGAACATGCCATGCTTGAGAGCGGCGTGCTTGATCCGGCTACCGCCAAGCACCAGCCGTGCCCCGGCAGCCACGGCGCGCTGCACAAACCGATCGACCCGTTCAAGGTGATCGGCACTTACCAGTGGCCCGAGAGTTGTTGCCGGATCGAATCCATCGCCCGGTTGTAGCTGGGTTATTTCGTGCGCTAGTGCCGCTTCGACATGCCCTACCTGGTTGCGCGGGGTGATTACACGGCTGATCGAAGTGCAACGCTGGCCGCTGCATGCAAAGGCGGCCGCAACCACCTGGCGTGCGGCATCGGCCAGATCGGGTGCATCCCAGATCACGGCCGGATTCTTACCGCCCATCTCGGCCTGAACCCGTGCCAGCCGGCGACCGGCCTGTTCGGCAATTGCCCGCCCGGCTGCCGTCGAGCCGGTAAATGTGATCGCCCGGATCGCGGGGTGTGCTACCAGCATCGCGCCGGTGTCGCGCCCACCGGCGATCGCATGCAACACACCGGCCGGCAAGCCGGCATCACACATGATCGCCGCCAGGCGCAACCCGGTAAGTGGTGTCAGCTCCGAGGGTTTGAAGACGACCGGATTGCCGGCGACGAGTGCCGGCATGATTTTGCGCAGGGGCGTGATCACCGGGAAGTTCCAGGGGCTGATCGCCGCTACTGGCCCGATCGGCACGCGCACGGTCTGCGCCCAGAAACCGGCCCGTTCGCTCGGCACGGTCTCGCCGGGAAGTCGTAACCCTTCGCCGGCCATGAAGCGGCATTCGGCGATCGATTTTGTCAGTTCGCCGACCGATTCCCGCAGGGGCTTACCCATCTCACGGGTCATTAGCTGGGCGAGTTCATCACGGTGCTCGTCGATCGCTGCCGTGACATTCAGTAACAGCTGGCTGCGTGTTGGTGCCGGAGTCGCTGCCCAACCGGCGGCAGCGACCTGTGCAGCGGCAACGGCCCGGGCTACCTCGGCGGCATCCGAGTCGATCGCCAGCCCCAGGCAGTCGTTGGTGTTTGCCGGATTACGTGATTCGAACCAGCGCGCATCAGCCGGCTGTGAGGCAGTGCCGCTGATAAGGTTGGGGAAGCGTTCGGCCATGCTAGTCGGTCGCTTTCATTTCGCGTTCAAGATCGCTCAGTTTGCGTACACGCCGGCGGAAATCCTCGTTGGTGCTGAACTCGGCCGCCAGGAAAGCCGTAACGATCTCTTCGGCAACCCGGATACCGACGATCCATGCGCCGATACAGAGCACATTCACATCGTCGTGTTCGACACACTGATGTGCCGAGTAGGTGTCGTGGCACAAGGCCGCCCGGATGCCGGCTACCTTGTTGGCGGCGATTGTCGCCCCGACCCCCGTGCCGCACACCATAATGCCACGTTCGGCCGTGCCGGCACGCACCGCCGCACACACGCGCCGTGCAATATCGGGGAAATCAACCGGATCGGTGCTGTGCGTGCCGAGATCGGTGACTTCGTGCCCCTGCGCCTGAAGAAATGCGATCAGTGGCCCTTTGAGCGGAAATCCGGCATGATCGCCGCCAACAACCAGCTTCATAGCGAATCCTTTCTGAGTCGTTCCGGTGGCCGCACTGAGCAGGCAAAGGGTGGTTTTCGATTGTCGCGAACCCTCATGTCTTTAGCCGATACGCTGGCTGAGAGATTCGACCTGCAGTTCGGCGGCGCATGCATCGAGTTCGCGGAGGCTGGCTTCACTGATCGATACCCCACTGCGCCGGCTCAGCGCGGCCAGTTCGTATTCGCGTTCACCCGGCAGATAGATCCGCTCGACACCCGGCTGGCGTGGCTGGGCACGTACCTCGCGCACAAACAGATCCATGCGTGCGGTAAAGAGGTCGAGCGGCAGAAATGTTTCGACGGCGATGGCGATGAAGAAATGACCAACATTCTGTACCTCGTCGCTATCGCTATAGAGATCCACGATATGTGCACCGAATGCCGCTCCGGTCAGTACGCCACTCAGAGCATCGATCACAAATGCCAGCCCCGAGCCTTTATAGCCCGCCATCGGCAGCACTGCGCCACGTAGCGCCGCCGCCGCATCTTCGGTCGGCATGCCATGCTCATCGATCGCCCAGCCAGGCGGGATCGCCGCGCCCTCTTTTTCGGCCATGACGATCTTGCCACGTGCAACCACACTGGTGGCCATGTCGAGCACAATCGGGTATTCAGCACCACACGGAATGCCGACGGCAATCGGGTTGGTGCCGAAATAGCGTGCCCGCCCACCGGCCGGCGGCATATTGGCTGGCGCATTGGTTAGTGCCATGCCGATCATGCCGGCACGAACGGCCTGCTCGACGAAGAATGCACCGGTGCCGAAGTGCGAACTATTGCGCACTCCGACGATTCCTACCCCGGCCCGTTGCGCCAGGCCGATGGCTTGTACCATGGCCGCATGCCCCACCACCTGCCCCAAACCACCACCGCCATCGATCAGCGCTGCCGCATTGGTGGTGCGTACCAGCTGGATCTCGGGTTGGATGCGGGTCGAGCCGCGTTGTAACCGTTGGATATACTGTGGCAGCAGCCGGGCCAACCCGTGGCTCCCCAGGCCACGTGCATCCGCCTGCACCAGTGAATCGGACGTTAGTGTCGCATCGGCGGTCGGCCCCCCAACCGCAGCAAGCATATCACAGCAGAAGCTGTGCAGCACATCGAGCGGAATCTGCGCCATGGTTCACCTGCCTCGACGCTGCGGCATAACAATGCCTCGACGCTCGATTGCCGCGCCAAATCCCAGCAGATCGAGCGTCAGTTCACCGTTGGCCAGTCGCTGCATGACCGCCGCCTCGCGCTCTTCACGGGCGTGTGCCGCGGCGATCACGGCACCAGCCGCATCGTGTGCTACCACCACGATACCGTCGTCGTCGGCAAGCACCAGATCGCCGGGCTCGATCGCTACTCCGCCACAGACAATCGGATGCCCGATCAGGCCTATGCTCTCTTTGACGGTCGCCTTCATCGAGATTGCGGCGGCAAACACTGGGAAGCCACGGCGGGTGATCGGTGCGACATCGCGCACACCGCCGTTGATAACCAGGCCGGCGATACCACGCGCCTGGGCTGCAACGGTGGTGATTTCGCCCCAGTGGCCGGCTTCGACACATTCGGCAACATCGGCAACAATTACGTCTCCTGGTTCGGCCAGGGCAATTGCGGCGTGTAGCGTCAGGTTATCGGCCGCCGCACAGCGCACCGTCAGTGCTGCACCGCACAGCCGCATACCAGGCGCAATTGGCCGGATGTGGTGCTGCATGGCACCCTGTTGCCCGGCCGCTTCATAAACAGTTGTCGAAGCGAGTTGTGCCAGCTGCGCCACACGTGTCGCCGGCGGGCGTTCAAAGCGGGTATTGAAGATATCCATGCTGCGCTCCTTCCTCGCGTGCTTACGGAATAATCACCGCCTTGAGAACCGCCTGCCCCTCTGCCGCAATCAATGCTTCATTGATTTCATCCAGCCCGTAACGGTGTGTTACCAGCCGATCAACTTCGAGCTTTCGCAGCAGACTCAGGCCGCGCAGAAAGTGGCGATTGGCCGCCGACCACGCACCAGTGATTGTGATCTGTTTCTTGTTGATGAGATGCGGGTTGATCATGACACTGCCGGCATCGCCATAGTGGCCGGCGATGACATAGCGCCCATCGATCCGCACCATCTCAAGCCCTTCGGTTACAGCCGCCGGCACTCCGGCGCATTCGAGCACCAGATCGGCACCACGACCATGAGTCAGCGCCAGGATGCGTGCGATCCGCTCGGCCGAGGTCGTCGTGCTGATATCAAGCACTTCGTCGGCGCCAAATGCCCGGGCTAGTTCGAGCCGTGCTGCCGGTGCCCCGATCACAATCACCGTACCGGCTCCGGCATCGCGCGCCAATAGCATCCCCATCATGCCGACGGCACCCGAACCCTGGATGACAACCGTATCACCGTAGTGCACCCCACCAATACGTTCGAGGCCGTGCACCATGATGCGCAGTGCATCACCAAGCACGACTGCCTCGGGGCGTATGTCGGGCGGGATAACAACGACATCACTGTGGGGCAGCAGCCAGGCATATGCGGCAAACCCCCCCACCAGGTAGGGGTGACGGGTGGCGGGCAGCCAGCCGCCATAGCCGATACGCCGTTCGCACTTGGCTTGATCACCCAGAATCGTGCAGTTGTAGCACTGCATGCACGATTTCGGCAGCCAGGTGATCAGGTCGCCGATGGCGATCTGCCGGCCGGTGATGTCGTAGCGTGGCAGCATGCCACCGATTGCCGTAACACGTGCCACATTCTCGTGGCCGAGGATCGCCGGCACTTGCATCGGCACCTTGCCGTGCAGAATATGCACATCGGTGCCGCATACTCCGGCCATTGCGATCTTCACCAGCATGGCTCCTGGCTCCAGTGGCGGCACAGCAACCGTCTCGATCCGGAATGGCCGTTGGCGTGGGGGCCGGATCTCGCGCAGCATCGCCACGCGTGCCTGCTCAATCGTCATTGGTCTGCTCCCTCTGTTGCGTCTTGCCGATCCGGTGTCTCTAACGCCCTTGAATGCCCGTCATCACCACGCCGCGGATGAAGTAGCGTTGGCCGACGAAGAAGAGAATCACAATCGGAATCACCAGGAACATCGATGCCGCCATGCTGATATGCCACGATGCATCAATCGGATTGATGAAGGCGCGCAACCCCAATGCCAGGGTTTTTTTATCTTCACTAAACAGGTAGAGCAATGGGTGCAAAAAGTCGTTCCAGTGATACACAAACGAAAAGATCGTGATCGCCGTCAGCACTGGTGTCGAAAGCGGCACCAGAATGCGCCACCAGATCATCCAGTTCGATGCGCCGTCGATGCGTGCCGCTTCATCAAAATCGGTTGGGATTGTCATGTAGAACTGCCGTACCAGGAAGATATTAAACGCACCGCCACCAAAAAACGGCAGTACCGTCATGGGTAAGAAAGTGTCGAGCCAGCCGAGGTAGCGGAACATAATAAAGCGCGGGATGAGGGTCACAACCTCGGGTAGCATCATGGTGCTCAGTAGCAGGATGAACAGGAAGCGCCGCCCCGGAAAGCGCAGCCTGGCAAAACCGAAGGCCACCAGCGAACTTGAGAGGACGGTGCCGATGATTGCGGCACCGGTGATCATCGCCGTATTACTGAGCCAGCGTAACAGGGGTGCACGATCGAGCGCCTCGGGGTAGTTCGACCAGAGTACCGGGTCGGGGATCCAGATCGGTGGGTAGGCAAAGACCTGCCCCTGTTCTTTGAGTGAACTCGACACCATCCAGACGAGTGGGATCATGAAGATGATACTCAGCACGATCATCACCAGATACTGGATGCTGCGCTGGATCAATACACCGGGGGATGGGGTGGAACGCACCCGTGCAACAGGTACACTGGTTGTCATTTCGCATCTCCTCCCTCATAGTAGACCCATGCATCCGAAAGGCGCAACTGGATCAATGTAAAGATCAGAATGATCACAAACAACAGCCAGGCCAGCGCCGAGGCGAATCCCATATTGAACTGCTCGAATCCCAGCCGGTATAGATACAGCACGACAAACAGGGTCGAATTCTGAGGCCCGCCGTTGGTCAGCAGGTAGGCACTGGTGAAGACCTGGAACGAGCCGATGATGCCGATCACCAGATTGAACAGAATCACCGGCGAGAGCATTGGGAGCGTCACGGCACGGAACCGCTGCCACCAGCTGGCACCATCAATCTCGGCTACTTCGTAGAGTGATTGTGGGATCCCCTGCAGCCCGGCAAGAAAGATCACCATGGTGTTGCCGATGCCCCACAGCCCCATCAAAATGAAAGAAGGTTTGGAGCTGACCGGATGCCAGATCCACTGCGATTCGGGCAACCCGAGCATGCGTAACAACTGGTTGGCCAGACCGACATCCGGGTTCAGGATCCAGAACCAGAGTACCGCATTGGCAACCGCCGGCATGACCGATGGGAGATAAAAGAAGGTGCGAAACCAGGATTGAAACATGATCCGCTGGTTGAGCAGTAGCGCCATGGCAAGCGCCGCAAGCAGGTTGAGCGGAACGCTCAGAAAGGTGTAGTAGGCCGTGTTCCAGAGCGTCACACCAACCAGCTGGTTAGTGATGAGCGTCTCGTAGTTGCGCAACCCGATCCAGACCGGCGGCCCGAGTAGATCCCAGCGCATCAGCGAGAGCACAATTGATGCGATCATTGGGCCGGCAACCCATAGCACAAATCCGATCAACCAGGGCGCAATGAAGAGATAGCCGTCGATCGATTCACGGCGCTTGAGTGTTGAGCGACGCTTCTGCGGCAACGGCAGATCATGCACGACCGATGAGACAGGCAGCTTTGCCATACATCCCTCCTCGTGTCATATACTGTTTCGCCGGTGTCGTTGCAGCCAATCACAACGACACCGGCGAAAGGGTTGCTTATAGGCTGCCGAGGAGTTCGTCAACCTGGGCTTTCACATTGGCGGCTGCCGTCTCGACACTCCCGCCACCACATGTCCAGATTCCATCAAATTCTGCCGCATAGAACTCGCGGATCCGCGATTGCTGTGGTGGGAACTTAAAGGCGATCACTTCACGATCACTCACCCCCTTGAGCGGGTCGGTGTGTACCATGGCAAACTGCTCGGGCTTGCGCCCTTCGGGAATGATCGTATCAATCGCTTCACGCAGCGACACGCCCCAGCGCGTCTGCAGGCCGATATAGCGCTGCACGTCGAGACTCGTCAGATACTTGACGAAGCGCCACGAGATCTCGGGGTTCTTTGCCTGCGACGGAATAGCCCAACCCCTCGCGCGGACCGGCACGAATTGGCCACCCGGCCCCGATGGCATGTAGGTTACGTCGTAATCAAAGCGTACATTCTCTTGTACCGAGAAGAAGTTGACGGTATGGAACCCGACGATCATGGCCGTCAGCCCCGAGCGGAATGGATCGCCTTGGCCGGTCGCCTGGGCTGGAGTCGGGATCGAGTTCTGGCCGCAGCGCATGTCGGCAAACATCTTGAAGTGCTCGATCGCTGCCGGCTCGTGGATCAGTGTTTCACTATAGCCGGCGTTATACCAGTTGCCGCCACGGGCCTTGACGAATCCTTCGGCATTCTCGGATGCGGTTGGGGTAGGTTCCATCCAGGTGAAGCCCCACTGCTTGATACGTGATGCATCAAAGCGTGGGCTCGACGCCGGATTGCCGTCTTCGTCGCGGGTCAGTTCCAGCGCGATTGCCTGGAAGTCGTCCAACGTCCAGTCGTTCGATGGGTATGCCACCCCCGCTTCATCGAACATCGTCTTGTTATAGTACACGCCCCATGCCGCACTATCTTTTGGTAGCGCAAAGACCTTACCCTGGTCACTGAAGGCATTGAACAGCGCCGGGATGTAATCTTCCGACTTGACGCCATCGGATTGCATGAATGGCGAGAGGTCAAGCAGTGCGTTCTTGTGGCCGTAATCCTGCACGACGCTCATATGCTGGTGGATGACATCCGGCACAACACCACCGGCTAACATGGTCGGCAGTTTGGTGTGGTAATCACCCCAGGCTTCAAAACTGATGTCGATCCTGATATCTGGATTCTCTTCCTGGAACTTCAGCACGAAGTTTTCGTACATCGTTCGCTCCAGGCCAAGTGCTGCAGGGGTCATAAAACTGAGCCGTGTCACAGCTTGCGGCTGTGCCGGCGGGGCTGCGTCGCTCCCCTGTGCCGGTTGTGCTGCCGGTTGTGCTGCCGGCGGTGTTGTGCCGCCCCATGCCGCAACCAACGCCGCCCCACCTGCCATCGCCATCGCCCGCAACCATTGGCGACGCGTCATCCGGTTTCCCTCGCGACCCATCTTCGTCACTCCTTTGTGCATCTGCCACCTGCCGTGGCTTCCGGTTGTGTGGCGTTAGCCGCCACAGCACGGTAATGGGTACGGCGGTGTTGCCGCCGTACCTCCGATGTACGTAGTATTGATTGTAATCGATTACAATCTGCTGTAACAAGCGGCTTGCGGCCTCGCAGTGTCAGGATGTTGCTCCGGCGAGTTCGCTATAATAGGCCTCGGCCGCCTCATAATCAACGGTTTCGTCGTGTGGCATGCCGAGCTTATCGTAGTGCTGGCGACGTTTGCGCATGTCGGCAATCAGGATGGCTCGGGCATGGGTCGCGACTTCGGCTGCAACTTCAATCGGAACCACCACGATGCCGTCGTCGTCACAGCCGACGATATCGCCCGGCCGTACTTGTACCCCGCCGCAACCGACGGTAGCATTGATCTCGGCAACCTGAATACGGCCGGGGATGATGGTGCGGCCGCGCGCCCGTGAGCAGATCGGCGTCTTCTGCAGAGCAACTTCGTAGGTATCGCGGCAGTAGCCGTCGGTAATGATCCCGACCGCGCCATCTACCACGGCACCCAGGCTGTTTTCCGAGCCCCAGAAGCCGACTTCGCCCGAACCGCCGGTATCGGTAATAATCACGTGGCCTGGCTTGATCAATCCGCGTGTCCCTTTGTGCCCGACCTCCTTAAACCAGATTCCATGGGCACCAACGATCTCTTCGGTGGTGTTGAGTTTCCACATAGGCCGGTTCGACGGCACACACCGAATCGTGAGCGCCGGCCCCCAGAAGCGCATGCCAAGCCAGAGCGGCCGGATCTCGGGCGACATCAGGCCGATGTTGAAGTAGCCGATCCCATCCATGGCATCGACAACATCGACAACCCGCAGATACTTGTAGAGCTTGCGAATTTCGAATGGATCGATTCCGTTTGTCTGTTGGTTCGTCATCGAAAACCTCATCCTTCATCAATCGTTGATCGAATGTTGCACAGACGTCTCTGGTCGGCCACCTCCTTTCATGCTTGTCGATATTTGTCGCATGGGGTGAAGGAGTCGTCTTACTTCGCTATGGCATCCATAGCTGTGCCGTATCGGAGGCCATACTCGGCTGGCCAACTCGAACATCATCGCTGCGCCGCCACCAGCCGGTTATGTAACACCAGATCGCCGGACAACCCATTGTTGCGCCCTTCGATCTGAGCAATCAGCGATGCAACCGCCCGGGTACCCATCTCGTGCGTCGGCTGGTCGATCAGGGTCAGTGGCGGCCGGTAGAGCCGTGCCGTCTGGAAGAAGCCGAATCCGGCAATATCGATGTCGTCGGGCCAGCGTAACCCGGCATCCTGCACCGCCATGACCGCCCCCTGAGTCATGACGTTGTTGAATGCCAGCAACGCATCCGGCCGTTGGGTACGTTGAAGTAACGCTACCGTCGCCTGGTAGCCACCTTCGATAGTTGCCCGGCCGGCGACCTCATCGGCTGGATCAAGGGGCAACCCGGCGGCTGTAAACGCCCGCCGAAACCCATGACGCCGCGCTTCGGTCGTTGTTGCACCCGGCAAACCGGTGATCGCTGCGATCCGCCGCCGCCCCTGAGCGATCAGCCATGAGGTACACTCAAAGCTCGCCTGCTCGTCGTCGGCGGTAATGGCCGGGTAGGGCAACCCTTCGATCCGCCGGTTGGTCAACACCAATGGAAACGGGCTTGCTTGCAGTAGGGCCCGCCCGGCGGCCGGCCCCGGTGCCGGCGCCAGGATCACACCTGCCACCAGTTGCCGGCTCAAGAGCGTCAGGTAGTTCTCTTCACGTTCGATCTGCTCGTCGGTATTGCAGACGACCAAGTGGTACCCCTGTGCATGTGCCGCCTGTTCGGCGGCGCGCGCAACTTCGGTAAAAAAGACGTTCTCGATCGTCGAGATTACCAGCCCGATCATGTTGCTGCGCCGCAAGCGCATCGAACGGGCTACCTGATCCGGTGCATACCCCAAGGCCTCGGCTGCCTGTAATACCAGCTCACGCGCCTCGGCACTTACATACGGGTAGCCGCTCAAGACCCGGCTCACCGTTGCAACCGATACCCCGGCACGCTGCGCGACGTCTTTGATCGTCGTCATGGCCGCCCACTTTTATTTATTTTGAAAACGATTACAGTCATATTGTAATCGTTTTCAGAAGTATTGTCAAGAGGCTTTGCGATCTTTCCAGGCAGTGGTGTGTGCGGGTAGGGCTACGTCAAAGTCACCTCCGGTGGGGGTTCGGGGGCGGCGAAGCCGCCAGAAACACCCAGAAACAGAGTTTGAGGCGGAGCCTCAAGGACTTTGACGACGCCCTGGTGTGCGGGGGTAAGGCCGGAAATTGATCGTATAATAGCCGCAGGCTGCCGGTTATGAACCAGCTAGGAACGTCGGTGGTGCATACTCCAATGCGTACACGCAGCTATTTGTTGATCTTGATCCTGCTGATCGTTATTCCATTCACGATCCTGCTGGCCTACGAGATCATGCTGTATACCAGCAGCCAGGTTGAGCGTTCGCGCAGCGAAACGTTACGCCTGGCACAGTTGAGCAGCACCTACTACGCGCAGGATTTCCGCTATCTTGAGGAAGAACTACGCACGATGGTCGCCAACCGCGACATTCGCGCATCGGTGAATGGCGTATGTACACCGATGTTGCGCGGGTTGCCGCGGATCCTGCCATCGTTCGAGGAGTTGCTGATCTATACGCCCGATGCACGCCTCGTCTGTGCCGCAAATGTGCCGCCGTTGATGCTACCGGATGCGGATTGGGTTAGGGCCGCACTCGACCAGCCGCGCATGTCGATCGGCCGGCCGCCGGCGGCCGAACCGGATGCGGCCTTTTTTATCGCCATGCCGATCATGGATCCACAACCGATCGGCCTGCTGGTTGTCGCGGTTATGCACGATCGGCTCCAGCAGCCACTCGATGCCATTGCGCTGCCCGATGGCGCCACCATCACGCTGCTTACGCCCGATGGCACCTTTGCCGCACGATCACTCAACCCCGAGCAGTTTGTCGGCGAATCGGCACGCGGTTTTGAGATCGCCGACATGGCACTTGCGGGGCGGCGTGGCACACTTGAGGCGCTTGGCAACGATGGGATGCGCCGCATCTGGGGTATTGCCCCGGTTGATGAAACCGGCTGGATCGTCTATGCCGGGTTTCCAACGGATCTGGCCTACGCCGAGATCAACCAGATCGCTGTGCGCCAGATCGCCAGTATTGTGCTTGTGTTATGCATCGCCGGGATCGCGAGCGGATGGATCGTTGCCCGATTTATTCGTTCGACCGGTCATTTGGCGCGTGTTGCACAGGCGGTCGCCGCCGGCGATCTCTCACAGCGAGCAACCGTCCAGGGGCCACACGAACTGACGCAGGTGGCCGAACAGTTCAATACCATGCTCGACATCCGGATCGCCGCTGAGACTTCGCTGCGTCGTGCGCGCGATACGCTCGAACAGCGGGTTGTTGAGCGTACTGCCGCGCTCGAACGCGAGCTTGAACAGCATCGGCGTACCGAACAGGCACTTCGGCGCAGCGAACAGACTCGGCGCACGATTCTGCGCAATCTGCCCGATATGATCATCTCGATCAATTATCAGAATATTGTGACGGAGTTTGTGCCGGCCGCATCTATTCCGGTACCATTCAACCGCATCATCGGCCGGCCATTGGAAGAGATCCTGGGTGCTGCCGATCTGCAACCGGTGCTGCAGGCAATCGCACGGGCGCGCACGAGTGGCCAGCCTCAAATCCAGGAGACAGTGATCCGTAGTGATGATGCAGAGTATGTGGTCGAGATCAGAATACTGCCGCCGATCGATATCGGTATGCTCTTGATCATTCGCAATATTACCGAACGCTTCATCGCCGATCGCCTGAAACACGAGTTTGTCTCGGTGGTCAGCCACGAACTACGTACGCCGCTCACCTCGATTCGGGGGGCTCTGGGCCTGGTGCTTGGCGGTGTTGCCGGGCCGCTTACCCCACAGGCCCAGAATATGATCACCATTGCGCATAGCAATAGCGAGCGGTTGGTGCGGCTGATCAACGATATCCTCGATATCGAAAAGATCGAATCCGGCCAGTTGATGTTCAGCAATCGGCTCGTTTCGATCGGCTCGGTCGCCGAACGTGCGATCACCGATATCCAGGCGTATGCCGTCAATCTTGGGGTTGAGATACGGCTCGAAGCGCCGGTTCCGGATGTTGATATCTTGGCCGACCCGGATCGCCTGATTCAGGTGCTGACGAATCTGTTGAGTAATGCCGCCAAGTTTTCGCCGCATGGTACAACCGTCGCGGTCGTGATCAGTACTGATGGCCAGCATGTACGGGTGAATGTCGTTGACCATGGCTCCGGAATCCCCGAAGCATTCCGCGAACGCATCTTCCAGAAGTTTGCCCAGGCCGATTCTTCCAGTACGCGTGCCAAAGGGGGGACGGGCCTCGGGTTGAGTATTTCGAAGGCGATTATCGAACGCCTTGGCGGCCAGATCGGGTATCACCCCGGTAGTGACGGCACGACATTCTGGTTTGAACTGCCGATCCAGCCGCGGGCGATCCCGCCGACTACCCCCAACCGGTCGCGCATCTTGATCTGTGAGGATGACCGCGACATTGCCGAACTACTGCGCCTGATGCTCGAACAGGCCGGTTTTGCTGTCGATGTTGTGCATACGGCGACTGCCGTGATCGAACAGCTTGAACAACAGCCGTATGATGGTCTGACGCTCGATCTGATGTTGCCGGGTAAGAGCGGTATCGAGCTGATCCACGAACTGCGGGCCAATGACGCCTTCCGTTCCTTACCGATCGTCGTGATTTCGGCGCGTGCCGAGCAGGCGCGCGGTACTATCGACGGCAAAGCGATCGGCATTGCCGACTGGCTGCCAAAGCCGATCGACCGAGAGCGCCTGATTGCCGCCCTTGATCATGCCATACAATCACAGACAGCCGAACTGCCATGCGTGCTGCATATCGAAGACGATCCGGATATTGCGGCGGTGGTGCGTTCGCTCCTGGCCGATGTTGCCGAGCTGGTTCATGTCGATACCATCGCGGCTGCCCGCCAGATTCTGGCAACCAGGGCTTTCGATCTCGCATTGCTTGATACTATTCTGCCCGATGGCTCCGGGATCGAGTTGTTGCCACTACTCGCCAATCAGCAGCCTTCGATCCCGGTTGTCATTTTTTCTGCAATCGATAACATTCATCTCTCGCAGGATGTTGCCGCGCACCTGGTCAAGACCCGCACCTCGAACGAGGATCTGCTGACGACTATCATCTCGCTTTTGGCGCGTGGGTGAGATAGAGCAGGTGCTGCCTGCTAGAGCGCCGGTAGAGTATTCTTTTCTGGTGCGGCTCAGCCGCACCGCACCAGAAAGGATTCTTGGGGGCCTGCGGCCTCCGCAATCCCCGCCAGGGTAATACTCTACCGACGCTCTATAGCGAAGTGCAGAAAGATTGAACCATCCGCATCCTGGGAGCGCGGGCGCCCCGCCTGCATGCGCGCAAGATGCGCGCGGTCCCAATGATCAACCATAATCAACCATTCTGCACCTAGCTCTAGTGCTGCGGGACGGCAGGCTATGCCGGCGGAATCGCACAGGGGATCGCCAGCTCCTGCAGGCGCAGTGCGGCGTCTTCAGCGCTGAGGTCGTTCAGGAGGAACGGCGGCAATACGCGTTCGATTGCATTCCAGCGGCAGCGCAGGGCTTCGGTGGGCGGCAGGCCAGGTGCCTGATCGGCGGTTGCGGCGGCGGCGGCCAGGGCCGGATCAGTGCGTACGGCCGGGATGCCGAGGCTCTCGCGGCGTGCCGGGAGCCGGCCGAGATCGGTGGCTATTCGTTGCTGGAAGATCGGCCCGCTCAGCAGATTGCCGAGTGTTGCGGCCCGTTCGCGATCGGCAGCACCAAGGCTGTTGCCGTACATCAGGTAGAGCCCGCCAAGTGGCCCGCTTGCCGCCCGGCCGGTGGTCGGCTCAACCGGCATAGGGGCAACGGCCAGGTCAAGGGTGTCGGTATAGTTGCGGTACTGTGCCAACGCCCAATCGCCGTCGATTGCAAACGCAGCCCGCCCTTCACGAAACAGGCGTGCCCCTTCGGCGTATGTCGAGGGCGGTGGTGGCCCGCTCGCCCGTAATGCCTGCCAGAGTTCGAGTGCTGCGGTTGTTCGCGCCGTATCAGCCGGATCTGCCGTGAATTCGCCGCCGGCCGCCGCTGCGGTAAGTATGGCACTAAACCAGCGTGCCTCGGCCCAGCCGGCTACTAACCCGTAGCGTCCGCCACCCGTCAGCCGGCGTGCCTCGGCCGCCAGTGCCGTCGTCGTACGTGGTGCGGCATCCACAATGCGGCGGTTGTAGAGCAGCACAAGCGCCCCTTCGGCGGCCAGCGGCGTACCCCAGCGCCGGCCGTCGATCGCGGCCCCGGCTACCGTTGCTGCCAGGAGCTCAGTCTCATCAACACTATCGGGTGCCGGTTGCAGCACTCCGGCGCGCTGCAGGATGCCGAGATCATCCTGGTTGCCCCACACCAGATCCGGCAATTGCGCATCACTGATCTGTGCCGCCTGTATATCGGCCGCCAGCCCATCGGCGCTGCGTAGTTCGATCTGTAGCTCGATCCCTGCCGCAACCGCAGCATCACGCAGCAGGCGCACGAATGCATCGTGCTGCGCCTCGGGTACCACTGCCCAGAGCGTTAGCCGGCGGGTAGGTATCGGTGTCGCCCGGGGAAGGGGCGTCGAGGGCGGCTGCACTGTCGGGGTGGCTGATGGCAGCGGCCGGGGGGGTGGCGCGGCTGTTGGCGGCAGTGTGGCTATCGGGCTTGGCAGAGCTGGCGGGGCGGCACACGCACCAAGCAACAGCGCCACGAGCCCGACGACCAGCCGCATATGAGTCGGTCGATTGGTCATGCCACCCACGGTTGAACATCGGCCGCCAGGCGCGCCCGCACCTGTTCGTCTACCGGCACATCCGCAGCATCAAATGCCAGCAGTACACTGCCGATGGCGGGCGGCACCTGCAGCACAACCGGCCGCGCCTGTGGTGCGATCGCCTGCACCGGTGTTACCAGTGCTTCGACGAGCAGGGCATTACCGGAGTTGAAGACACCGCCGGCCATTACCAGTTCGAAGCGATCACGCTGCATGGCGAGCCGGCGTACCATTGCGGCGGCATTGGCCCCCATCTCGGCACCGGCCTCACGGATGATCTGTTGCGCCATTTCGTCGCCAGCTTCAGCCTCCGCAAACACCAGCGGTGCCAGTTCGCCATGCGGCAGCGGCAATTCATCGCGCGATATTCGCTCGGCCAGCTCGACGACGCTGCTGGCGCCGCAGGCGTCGAGCAGCCGTGCTTCGAGGCTAGTGGTTGTGATCCGGCCGTAGTGGCGTAATGCCAATACGCGCAATGCTTCCCATACCAGCCCCGACGCGCCCTGAAAGTCGCCCCAGAGTCGCCCCAGCCCAAAGGTTCGGAACCGTTCGCCGTGCTGGTTACGCCCGGCGACTGTCGAGCCGGTACCGGCGATAACCACCACCCCACTCCCATTGCTGCTGCCGGCCCGTAGTGCCGCCATAGTATCGTTTTCCAGGGCATATGGCCCGGCCACTCGCAACCGATCGATCACCGGTGTCAGGCGTGCATAATCACTTGGCCAGTCGATACCGGCCAGCGCATAGCCGGCCGCACGCAGCTGTTCGCGCTGTATACCGGCCGCCTGCAACGCCTCGGCCAGGCCGGCCTCATAC
Organism: uncultured Chloroflexota bacterium; assembly: GCA_937859575.1. GTDB lineage: Bacteria > Chloroflexota > Chloroflexia > Chloroflexales > Roseiflexaceae > CALLZL01. The sequence goes on along the minus strand of CALLZL010000125.1, from coordinate 2,476 downwards.
GCAGCATATGCCCCGTCGAGGCCGACCGATTCCCAGTTGCCGCTGCCGCTGCGCCCGACACCATGCACCCGGCCGCTTTCATCGGCGATCACCACCAGCGTCTTTGTGCCGCCGGCGTCAATTCCCAGGTAATAGTTCATGTGTTTGGCTATTCATGTTGATCTGATGTGCGCCGGGTTGCGCGGTTCCGCAGCCGATCGCCACCAGAGCGGTGCGACTATTTTAAGAAGAGTTCGATCACCGGCACAACCACATCCGGCTTGACGACCGGAACCTCCAGCGTGAGTGTATCGGCAGCGGTGCTGGCAATACTCCATTCGGTATGCCGCCCGGCTTCGAGCAGTTTGATCTCGCTGGCATCGTTCAGCAGTTGGGCATACGCCACCTTGCCTGCCATCCCATCGAGATGAATATGGCGGAACGGCCAGGCAAAGATATGCAGATAGAGCCGGTTGCCGTTCTGCGTGAAGCGGCAATCGGCCGGCGCGACATATTCGCTCTGGGTGCAGCCATAGATCGCCCGGCCATGCAGATCCATCCATTCGGCATAGACGGCCAGTGCAGCGAGTGCTCGCTCATCGAAGCGGCCACGCGCCGTCGGGCCGACATTCATCAGCAGGTTGCCGCCGGTAGCGACGGTATTCACCAGCATCTGGATGAGTTGTTCCGGGCTCTTCCAGCTCGTTTCGTCGCGATGGTAGCCCCACGAGCCACTGAAGGTCTGGCAGGTTTCCCATACGACCGGCTGCCCATCGACATGCACCCACTCACGCGGCTGAAACTGCTCGGGGGTATAGACATCGGCATCCCCGACCGGCAGATCAAGCCGATTGTCAACAATAATTTCCGGCTGGAGTTCGCGCGTCAGATCAAGCAGATCCTGGCTTTCCCAATCATGCCGCCCTTTGCCCGGCAGGCCGTTGTAGGCACGCTCGGGGTACGAGAAATCGAACCAGATGATGTCGATCTTGCCGAAATCGGTAAGCAACTCGCGCACCTGGTCGCGCATGTAGGCGGCGTAACGCTGCATCTCGCGGCCTGTATTCAGCTCGGCGACATCAGGTCGGTTGCGTAGTGGATGGAAGATATCGATCGGGAAATCGGGGTGATGCCAGTCGATCAGCGAATAGTAGAAGCCGACATGCAGCCCTTCGGCACGGAAGGCATCGACAAACGGGTGCAGCAGATCCTTGCCGTAGGGGGTATTGGTCACCTTATAATCGGTATATTTCGTATCCCACAGGCAGAACCCTTCGTGGTGCTTGGCCGTGAGAACCACATACTTCATGCCGGCCGAACGGGCCGCGCGCGCCCAGGCACGTGGGTCATACAGATCCGGATTAAAGTGGTTGAAGTAGCGCTGGTAATGCGCGTCATCGAGCTCTTCGCGGCTCTTGACCCATTCGTGGCGTGCCGGAAGTGCGTAGAGCCCCCAGTGGATGAACATACCGAAGCGATCATGGGTAAACCATGTTGTATTGCCGGCGGTTGGTGCGGGTTTCAGCATCGTTGATGATCCTTTTCTGTGGCTGAACAATTCCCTTGACGCGGCAGCACGGAGACCAGAACTCTTCACAGGCAGATACCACGAGACCGGCTGCTGCATGCCGGCGTGGTGTGGTGAGCGGCTAGTTTCGACCAACCCGTTCGACCATCGTGCGTTGGGCATTGAGTTCGAGCGTGTCGTCGAGCGGTGGCAGCACAGCCGCTGACCCATAGCGACGGCTGAGCGCCATGGTCAGCAGATGATCGGCGAGCTGAGGGTTCTTCGGCAGCAGTGAGCCATGCATATAACACCCGATGCTATTGCGGTACACCGCGCCTTCGCTCCCATCCTCGCCGTTATTGCCGTTGCCGGCAATCACGCGCCCGAGTGGGTGTACACCGGCGCCAAGATAGGTGCGCCCACTATGGTTTTCGAACCCAACCAGCCGGGTTGGTGCGAGTGGTGCAGCAGCTTCGACAACAATATTGCCGATCAGGCGTTTGCCGCCGCCGATGGTATGCAGATCAAGCGCACCAATACCGGGCAACCGTTCGCCGGTGTGCGTCAGAAAATAGTGGCCGAGCAGCTGATAACCGCCGCAGATCGCCAGCAATACCAGCCCGGCGTCGATGGCACGCCGGAGATCCGGCCCATGACGCTCGACAAAATCAGCCGCAATCAATGCCTGACCACTGTCTTGCCCACCACCGAAGAATACCAGATCGATTGCATCCCAATCGACAACCGCCCCCGGCCCGATCGGCAGCACCTCGGCCTGGATCGCACGCCAGGCACAACGTTGCCGGAGCGTCAGGATGTTGCCGCGATCACCATAGATATTCATGTGATCCGGGTAGAGATGGGCTATTCGCAGCTTGAACTGTGTCATAGCTTCTATCATACCATGGGTGCCTGCCGCTCGTGGCTAGGGCTATGTCAAAGTCACCTCCGGTGGGGGTTCGGGGGCGGCTTCGCCGCCCCCGAATATTC
>CALLZL010000124.1 GCA_937859575.1 uncultured Chloroflexota bacterium | reverse complement strand
TCCTGTATAACTGCTATGTCGAGGCTATCGGGCAGTGTATCGCCGGCCACGGCGAGTGCGGCTGCGCTGCCGGCCGCCTGGCCCATCGTCATCGTCTGCGCCATCGAGCGGCACGAGGCATGTGCATCATGGGTGGCGCTGAAACAGCGGCCGGCTACCAGCAGGCCACGCACCTGTTGTGGTACCAGTGTACGAAATGGAATATCATAGGTCATGCCTTCCGGCAGATACGCCCAGGCAGTATCATCGCCGGGGCGATGATCTTCAATCGGCGCGCCGCATGCCCCGATCGCATCGGCAAACTTGCGCGCCCCAAGGCAATCATCGCGGGTGAGGCGGTAGTGACCATACACACGGCGAGTCTCACGGACGCCAATCGGGTGGCTGAGCCAGCTGAGACGAGCCTGTTCGAATCCCGGTACACAATCGTGCAGAAATCGTGCATACTCACGTGCCTGACGGCGGCCAAGTATCTCGGCCTGTGTCAGTGCAACCGGATCGGTGGGATCAAGATCGGCAATGCGGGTCATGACGGTATGGATCACGCCGTCGTGTGGTGTGATATGCCAGCTCCCCTCGCGGCGCGGCAGATCATAGCGACCGGTAGCCATGGCTTGCTCCATGGCCTGCCACATTGCCTGCTTACCAAAGGCCTGAGCGCGGCTGATATCGACATGACTCATGCGGAAGGTTGTGGTGAGGGTCTGGGCCGGGTCGATATCGCCGGCTCGTTCGAACGGAACACCGGCCCGAAAACAGATATCGGCATCGCCGCTGCAGTCGATAATTATCCGTGCGGTGAGCTTCAACAGGCCGCGCTTGCCATCGACAATCACACCACTGATACGATCGCCATCCATGACGACATCGGTGCAGAAGCTGTGAAGCAGGATCTCTACTCCGGCCTGCTGCGCCAGTTCTTCCCAGACGATGCGCAACTGGTGGGGATCATAGGTGATGCCGGTACCTGCGCCATAGCTGTTGGGGCGGGCAAATGCCGCACCTTCGGCTTCCAGGGCAGCCACAACCCGATCGGGGATACCACCGACGACCTTGTGTGCAATGGCGCCGGGTGTATAGAAGCCGTAGAATGTATCGAGTACCTGCGTGCTGGTGCCGCCCAGGAAGCCGTAACGCTCGATAAGCATGGTACGTGCGCCGGCTTCGGCAGCCGCAATCGCCGCACAACAGCCGGCCGAACCGGAACCGACGACGATCACATCACCATCCCAGAGGTGTGTCAGTTGCGTGCTATACCATTCCATAGTGTCTTCTCCGTTTATGGGGATCCGATACGCTGAGCATAGCAGGCGGCGTTGTGCAACTCAAGCATGGCGCTGCACATTCAGCCGCTGGCCGGTAAAGGAAGATCGTGGAGACGAACCAGCCATTACAACGCCAGGAACAGATCCTGCGCTTGCTGGCGCGCCAGGGTAGCATCACAGTGGCCGAACTGATCCAGGAGTTTGGCGTCTCGGGTTGGACGGTGCGCCGTGATCTGGCCCGGCTGCAGGCACGCCAGGCCATTGTGTGGCGGCGTGGCGCGATCAAACTGGCCGGCGAGGCAATCGCGACCACAACCGAGCCGGTGGCCGAGCACATGTCTGAAAAACAGCGGATCGCTCGGGCCGCGGCGGCACTGATCGCTGCCGATCAGCGGCTTGCGCTGGGTGCCGGTACGACCACCGGGCTGGTGGCCCACGCTCTGCGTGGCCGCTCAGCTTTGCGGGTTGTGACGAACGGTTTGAATATCGCACTGACGCTGGCAACCGAGCCAGGCATCAAGGTGACATGCACGGGCGGCGAAGTTGACGATAGCTATCTCACGCTGGTTGGCCCGGTTGCCGAACGAGCCCTGCGGCATCACTTCTTCGATCTGGCGGTTGTCGGGGTCAGCGGTATCACTGCCGCCGAGGGGTTAACCGTTGCGAGCCCGCTCAATGCTGCCTGCCTGGAACTGATGATTGAGCATGCAGCCGCAACCATGGTGGTGGCCGATCACAGCAAATTCGGCCGTGTCGCCTTTGCCCGTCTGGCTGCACTCGATGTGATCGATATTTTGGTTACCGATGTACCCCCGCCGGCCGATATTGCCGAAGCATGCCGTGCGGCCGGGGTGCAATGCCTGGTGGCCGGCTAGCAGATCGGGATGCCATGCAGACCCGGCTGGGCTAGAAAGAACGCATATGCCCTGCTTCGCGCAGCAAACTAGGCTAGACACCAAGACCGGCAACGTATAGAATGATGCGCATCCTGTCGATGTGAGAGACTGCGGAGGCATTGTTGCAACGACAGACCGTCCTTCATCTGCTGGAAGTAGCCCGTGGCCAGAACGGCTCTCCCGCTGTGCATACGGCGGCGGAAGACGCTCATGCTGCCGCGCTTGCATATGGTGATCACGAACTCTTGCTTGAGGCGACCATCCTTCTGGCCGAGGGGCTCTTTGGCCGGAGCGAGTATAGCCGGGCCGAAGCCTGCTATCGGCAGGCGCTGCTGCTCTGCCGGGCGGCGAGTGATCGGCGCAATGAGTCGCACTGTCTATTTCGGCTGGCAATCATCGATCGGCTTGCCGGCCGCCTTTCGCAGGCAATCGATAACGCCACCCAGGCAGTTGCCGCTGCCCGTACACTCGGGGCGCGGCTGCTCGAAGCCGATATTCTCAACGAACTCGGCAACTTGCAGAGCGATTATGCTCGATCACGCGCCTACTACGAACAGGCGCTCACCATTCGCCGCAGCCTCGATGACCGCCCCGGTCTGTCGCGGTCGCTCAACAATCTTGGGCTGACATACTGGGCACTTGGCATGTATGGCAAAGCTCGGGAATGCCTCGAAGATGCCGTCCGGATCGGTCGTGCCATCGATTCCGAGAGCAGCCTGGCCTATTGCCTCGAAAGTCTCGGCCGTGTGTATCTGGCCCTCGGCGCCTACGATGATGCTCGTGCTGTGTTGGATGAAGGGCGTGCCATTGCCCTTCGGATCGGTGATCGCGGCGCGGCGATTCCCTACTGGCTGACGCTTGGGCGGGTTGAGATGGCGCTTGGCAACCTGGCGCTGGCCCGCGATCTGATTGCCTACGCCTGCCGCCTGCTGCGGGCACTGGCGGTGCCGGGTGAACTGGCAACTGCTCTGGCATGGCTTGGCCAGTGCTGCCTCGAACATGGCGATTGGTCCGATGCGGATCGATATACCCACGAAGCCCTCGAACAGCTTCAGGCACTCGATAACACCAACACCGAATATCCCGCACAGGAGGTCTGGTGGTTACGCTATCAGA
>CALLZL010000123.1 GCA_937859575.1 uncultured Chloroflexota bacterium | reverse complement strand
ACTGTCGATCTCGATTAACAAACGCTGTATCGCATGGCTGGGCGGCGGCTCGTAACCCTCAGCAGCGATCTCCGGGAGCCAGGGCACGTGGCACCCTTGACCAACAGGCGGCTCCACCATACGGTACTGCATGACCGCGATCCCATCTGGGCGTGCCGCGCTACCGCTGAACGGCTGTGCCAGCCAGGCGACACCGGTAGCCTTCAGATCATTCCGTGCCCCGACGATCAGACTTGCCCCGAGCCGGTTGGCCAGCAGGATGCCGGGCCGTGCTCGCGGCATCAGCGTGCGTGTCGGTGCGAGCCGTGTGAAACCAGCGTTGCGCAGCACCTTCGCGCCGACGATGTCGAGCTGGTAGCAGTGCTCATCACCTTCTATAAGCAGCTGGATGTAGCGGCGCTGCTGCCAGCGCGTCAGCGCCTCCTCCTGCGCCTGGCGGCTCACCGGCTCGGGCCAGACCAGCGCGACGAGGTCGGCCTCGCGTAGGAGGATGCTCTCGTTGACCCGCTGGAGCATCGTGCGAGTGCGCTCACCCAGGCGGTGCCAGAGCGGCGTCTGGGTGCGATGTGATGGACGTTTCGTAGTGTCGAGCAACGGTCTTCTCCCTAACAACAGGCGCGTCCCGATCTTGCGGAAACGCCACGTTGTCCCCCGATTCGGTGGCCTCAGCGCAAGGTGTCGCTGAGCTGTTTATACGCATCCTGATGCCATCCTCATCAGGATGTCGATCTTGCAGGACTGCAAGATCGGTCTTCCGTCAATCTTCTACTCCTACTTATCAGCGGCCGCTACCTGCATGAGTGGATCGACGGGTGGAGGCACTGAAGATGTGCGCGTCGGCACGGGAACGACGACGGCGCTACGCTGGTTGCTCGGTGGAGCGATCTGTGGCGGTGGCCCGGCAGCCTGGTTCGGACGGTGCTTTTGCCGGCGCTCCTGGTGCGTCGTCGCCAGTTCGTCGGTTTCATACTGGCGCACCAAGGTGGCGGCGAAGCACGCGTTGACGATCGGGTTGACGCCGTAGCGATACTGGCTCAGCTGGGTGAGATAATCGTCTGCTGTGAGGTGCATTGACGCGGCGGCGAGCGCATCGGCCCAGAAGTGGGCGCGGCGCGTGCTGATCTCGCGCAGATCATGGATGAGGGTCTGGATCTCGCCCCAGGCGCGGACCCGCGCCTGCTCTGCCGACGGCATCGGCTCGGCGTTTTGCACGGCATCGACCAGTGCAGGATGCAGCTGATCCAGCCAGCGATTGGCCACCGCCCGGTAGACCGTCTCGGCGAACATCGCCTCGACAGTGTTGGTTGCCAGCGGACTGGCCGCTGCATCCTCCGCATGCGCAATCTGCGCCTGAAGCTCCGCCACTCCCCGTTCGAGATCTTCGAGTAGTGAGAGCGCGTTCGCTTCATCACCATCGCGCGGCGCGTAGGGCGGCAGGGTATGTGCCTGTGGTTGTGCCGGAGTTACCTGGCCGGCTGGTCGCTCACGCGGGATCGCGGAGATAGCGCCCATATCGCGCCCGGCCACCGGGAAGCGGATCATCAGCTCCTCGCGGGCTTTGATGCCGGTGAAGTCCTCAACCTGCAACCCCTGGTTGGCGTAGGCATCGACAAAGCTGCGCGCGTCGTCACGCACGCCACTCGTCAGGCACATCCCGCCGATCACATTCAACACAATGCCGCCCAACTTATCGCCCAGCTGGTTGAGCCCCTGATGGGCGCCGATCAGCCCCACACCCATCGATCGGGTGCGCGTCCACATGCGCTCGGCATCTTCGGCGCGCTCCGCCTTGACGAACATCTGCACCTCATCGACGAAGAGCGGCCAGTCCCAGCGCTGCTCCGGGTCGCGCTCGGCCTGCTGCTGGAAAGTCGCGCTGATGATGCTCTGGAAGATGACGGCTGACCAATAGGCGGCAGTGGCATGCCCAATCCGCTCGGGCACAAACTTGATGATCAAAATGCCCTGATTGCGGATGAGCTCGCCCAGGTCGATCGTGGATTGCGGCTGGCAGAGGAGCTGCTGTCCAGTCTCGGAGCCGATCAGCATGTCGATGCGCCGCTTCAGGCTCTCGATCGAGGCCTTGATCTTCTCGGGCATCTGTGGCACCTGCTTGAGCCAGTAGTCCCGCACACTACGGTCGTAGACCCGCGCCAGCACGACGCTGCGGTAGCTCGGCGAGAGGAGAAAGCGCTGTAGGTGCAGCAGTGACGGCTCGCGCTCGCCTTCGAGGATGGCGCTGATGCTCATTAGGAGCGCCTGCTGCATGCCGATCGCACCGGCCCAGATCTCTGGCTCGATGCGGGCGAAGATCTCGCCGATCTCGCCCGCGACTACATCGCGCGGCTTGACGCCGATGATCCGCCGGTCGAAGGGGTTGATGCACGGCACCATGATCGCCGTGGTGTCGATCACGACCACCCGGTCGTAGGCTTCACGCGGCAGGATACGAAGCAGCCGGTCGGCCAGATCACCCTTGGCGTCGATCACCCCGCAGCCGCCGCCAATGCGCGCGATCTCGAAGACCATCGTCTCAATCAGGCTGCTTTTGCCGCTGCCAGTGCCGCCCATCGTGTCCCAGCCCTGGCGCAGATCGCGCAGGGTTGGGCCGATCAGGGCCAGCTCGCCGTTGCGCTGGCGAGCGTAGGCGATCCCGAGGCGGCTTGCGCCGAGGGCCTCCGGACTCGACGGGCGCGGCACGATCTGTCGCTGCTCTGAGCGCTGCGCCTCGTGGGGGCTAAGAAACGCCGGCGGCGGTGCCGGCAGGTGTTTGCCGCTCCGCCATGCGAAGGCCGACTCAAGTTCGAGCGACGGCGGGTGCCAGAGGGCGGCCAGTTCATAGGGCGCCAGGATCGAGCGACGTTTGCCCGGTGCTGGAAACACCGTCCAGGTGTAGACCGGCCAGACGCTGTGGTGGGCGTGACTGCCGAGCAGGGCCAGGCGCATCCGCGCCCGTGCTATACGCAGTCGTGGATGGAGGGCGAGACCGCCGAGGCAGCCGGCCAGCGCCATCAGCGTGACCAGCAGCAAGGTATTGCCGGGTGGGGCGATGAGTGCGTGCGGGAAGGCCAGGCTCAATCGCGGGATCGGTCCATCCACGAGCAGATTCTGGATTACGGGCAGGCCCTGACTGAGCAGCCAGCCAAGCGCGCCACCAAGTGCGGTTCCGCTAAGCGCATAGACGAAGAGGCGCCACCCCCAGCCGGGCAACCGGGTACCGCTGGTCGTCGCTGCGGTCAGGGGAATAACGGTATATCCGGCGCTACGGTTGGGCAGTCGGCCGCCACGGCGCAGGAGTCCCTGGCGCGCACTGCCAGCCGGTCGGCTGAAGGTGCGCAGCGCATTGTGCAACTCGCGCAACTGCTGGACAACTGCCTGTCGGCTTTGCGCGACCGCGATACACCGCACCACCACGTCAAAGCCGTAGGTCTCGACCTTGCGGAGCAGCGCTTCATAGGCCGCGATGTCTTCAGGGTTGACGCTACCCTGGATTGTACCGATCTGCTCGCGTAGCGGTGCCCGCCAATCCTCTTTGGCCGGCATCGCACGTAGGATGAGTTCAAACGCGGTGTAGCGTACACCATCCTTGCGGTCGAGCGCCGTTGCAAGTGGGCCAAGCGGGTCGCTGCCGATGAACATCGCGAGATCCTTGAGTGGATACGATGGACTACGCAGCAAGACGAAGTCAGCATAACCGACGAACCCATCAGCGATCTGCTCGATCGTGCCGATGTTCGATGCTGCGCTGCAAAGCTGTGCCTGCACGTCATCCCTGGCCGGCTGGGTTGTCGTCCCCGGTGCTGCGCCGCTCACCAGGTTGCGTACCGCTTGAAGCGTCGCGTGCTGCGTGGGTGTCGTGGCCGAACCACGAATGGCCAGGCGTACCCGATGATCATCAGTGTTATTGACCAGCGCAAAGACGAGGGTGTCTTCATTGCCAGTCAGGCGTCCGGCTGGCGAGAGCAGCTCGCCAATTCCGGCAAAGATGTCAATCCCACGCCCAAGCTCCGTCTGTTCACTGCGCGCCAGATCGACCAGGAAAGTGGTCAGCTCGTGCTGCCTGCGCTGACGCAGCTGCACCTGGAGTAGAATCAGGCCAGTGAATAGGTGCAGGAGGAGATAGCCCAGCACGATGAGCACGCCGTATTTGAGGTATGGGTAGCTCGTCTGCAGCCACCAGCCGCCGATCTCCGCCAACCGGGCGAGTTGGCCGCTTACGCCGCGCAGCGCCAGTAGCAGCGACATCGGAGCAGCGGCAAACACGAACAGCGCCATGAACCCCAATATGCCGAAGAACCGTATCAGCGTGCGCTGCTTGCGGCGCTGACGGGTATGCTCGGCGTCGGTTGGTGGGCGATGATCTGGATCGCCATGCCAGCGCGGACCGCTGAATCGCGGCGGAATGCGCGAGGGGGATGGGCCACGCCCACTATGGTTTGTCACGGCGCCTCCGTTGTATCCGCGACCTCGGGAGCATGGCCACGCCACCAGACGTTGCCGCCAAGCATCCAGGCAACCGCCTGGCCAGGACGCGGCATGGGTACACCGGCAGGGCGAAAGGTCTCCGGGAGTGGCGGAGTGAGTGCCTGGGCGATCTCGATCACTGGCAGTCGGTAACACAATGCGCGCAGCGGTGTAATCGGCGGCAGATGGCCAAGGACAAGCACAACCTGCACACCGCTCTCTGCGTCCAACAGCGGCTGCACCTCCGGCCAGATGTGCTCGGTGGGTTCAACGACCAGGCAGAGCGGCGGGACCCACGTCTTTGGTCTCGTTTCTCGCTCGTGGATGAAGCGATAGTGAAGCTGCAGCTGGCGGGCCTGGTTCAACGCATCCGGCTGCGCCACCAGGCGACCGATATGATCATCGAGGTCGCGCAGCCGGCCATCCGGATCGTGGATGAGCAACTGCGGGCGATTTGTTTCCTGCTGCTGGAGTACACGCTGGAGCAGGCCGGTAAGTGGTGCGGCAAAATGACCTGCGATGAGGAGATGTTGCTGGCGCGGCAATGGCCACCAGGTTGTGGTCTGGCGCTGGTTGACCACCGGCACCCAGAGCACATCGCTTGCATGAGTCACGTTGAGTTGCTCCGCTCGGAGGGCTTCCCGGCGCACCGCCAGACGAGCGATATCACTCCAGACGGCGACCACACCCTGCTCGCGCATCCCCTCGATAATCGCACGCTGCTGCGCGGTGGTCAGCAACACGGTTGTCGCGAGCTGGAGCGTAAGCTGGCGGGGCTGATCGTGCAATGCTAGCAGCGCCGGCCGTGGCGCGGCGAGGGTCTCGACAAGCACCGACTCGGTGATTTGAAGCAGGCTGGATTGGCTCAGCGGCTCGTTCACCTGATGCACTTGCCGCCGGCCAGGTGCGACAAACTCGATATCGAGCGTCGGCAGCGGGATGGTGACTATCGGTCGTTTGAAGGGCAGCTGCAGTCGGCGCCAGTTCGACCGAGGCGGCGGTGGTGCTTTCGTTGCGGTACGACGTCTTTGTGGTGGAATCGGTCGCGCGGATGGGGCTGGCGGCGTGTCAATCAGCGCCTCGCGGAGCCGTAGTCGGACCAGCATCCAGCGTGCGACGGTGTAGGCCTTCGGGCGACCCGGAGGCGTGTGACGCACGCGTCCCCACGGTGGCGCAGGAACCGGCGAGGTGGTGGGCAGCGGTCGCACCATCCAGAGGGTGCCCAGCATGATGAGCAGCAACAGG
>CALLZL010000122.1 GCA_937859575.1 uncultured Chloroflexota bacterium | reverse complement strand
TTACTGAAGGTGCCTGGGAGCTCGAACTACGGGCAGAGGGGCCGGCCGGCAGCGGAATCGCACGGCTCCCGTTCGTTGTTGTCGTACCACAGCCGTCGGCAACCAGCCTGGCCCTGCTGGCGGCGATCGGCGTGCTGGCAGTCGCGCTGATCGGTGGAATCGTTGCGGCAGCAGCCGGCGCACGTGCCGATGGTATGGTGGCTCGCGGCAAGCGGGCCGTCCAGATCCGCCCCCTCGACGCGGGCGCCCTCCTCCGGGCGCGGGAGGCCCCTAGGCACCCCCCCGCACCGATGCCACCCGCCGTGCCGGGGCTGCCGCATGCCGGTATGCTCCTGCACAGTGAACCGGCCACAGCGCAGGCTGGTGTACCACTTACACTCCGGATCGAACTCTACGACGGTGCCAGCGGGCAGCCGGTCGATGATCTCGAACTTCACCACGAAGCACTGTTGCACCTTGTCGTGATTGATGACCGTGGGATGGCGTTTGAGCATGGGCATCCGGCGCGGATCGCACCCGGCCGCTTTGCCTATACACTGGTGCCGCCATATGCCGGCGACTACACCGCCTATGCCGAAATTGTGCGCCATGGCAGCGGCACGCAACTGCTCCAGGCCCGTTTTACTGTGGCTGGTGCCGCGGCGCCGTACACGCCTGCATCCGGGCTGGGGACGCAGCAGATCGATACCATGCAGGTCACAGTTGTGACCGATGGCCGGCCACAGGCCGGCCGGGCCGTGCCGATCATCCTCGCAATTCGTGATGCCGCCGGGCCGGTCAGCGATATCGAGCCATGGCTCGAAATGGCCGGGCATCTTATGGTGCGCCGTGCAGATGGTGTGCTGTTTGCCCATGTGCATGCCATGGCGGATGGCATGACCCACGACCACACACTGCCAATGCCCACCACACCGCTACCGGACACCGGGCCCTACGGGCCCGAGATTCGGTTCAGCTATACCTTTGCGCAAGCGGGCCAATATCAGTGCTGGGCACAGTTTCGGCGGGGTAGCGTGGTCTATACAGTGCCGTTTCTTGTTGACGTTGAGCCATAGATGCACAATAGCCCGTTGATGCGGCAGATTGCCGCATCAACGGGCCATCGAGATTGCCCGGCACCGACGGCCAGAGCGATCAGTGCGTTTCGTCGCGCAGGCGGATATGGAGATCGCGCAACTGGCGCTCATCAACCGGTGATGGCGCATTCGTCATCAGATCCGCCGCCTGTTGTGTCTTGGGGAAGGCCATAACTTCACGGATGGTGACTTCATCGGCCAACAGCATGGCGATCCGGTCGATTCCGGGGGCAATACCGCCATGCGGCGGTGCACCATACTCGAAAGCTTCGAGCATATGGCCGAACTGCTGCTGGGCCGTCTCACGGCTGATACCGAGCAGGTCGAACAGCTTCTGCTGCACATCACGGCGATGGATACGGATCGAGCCGCCACCCGCTTCATAGCCATTCAGGATCAGATCGTATGCCTTGGCTCGCACCTTCCCCGGGTCGCTCTCCATAAGCGGGTAATCCTCATCCTGCGGCGCGGTAAATGGGTGATGCACGGCATCCCAGCGCTGTTCATCCTCATTCCACTCAACCAGCGGGAAGTCGAGCACCCAGGCGAAGGCCAGCAGGCCGGGATCGGCGAGTTCGAGGCGCACGGCAAACTCGCGCCGCAGCCGATCAAGTACTGCAGCCGTCGTCTTCGGCGTATCGGCAACCAGCAGCAGCAGATCACCCGGATCAGCCCCCATATGGCTCACAATCGCCCGGAGCTCGGTACTACCGACCTGGCGGGCAAAGCTCGATCGAATCTCGCCACCATCGGCCGGCATGGCCGCCCAGAGCAAGCCACGCGCCCCGGCCTGCTTTGCCAGCTCGATCACTTCGTCGAGCTGGCGGCGGGAATAACCGGCGCAACCGGGAATGCGCAACCCCTTGACCTGGCCACCACGTTCGAAGGCATCACGAAAGACGGCAAAGGTGCTGGCTTCGACGACCGGGCGCAGATCGATGAATTCTAACTCATAGCGCAGATCCGGCTTATCCGAGCCGTAACGCTCAAGTGCCTCGGCGTATGTCAGGCGCGGGAAGGGGGTTATCAGGCGCTTGTGCGGCACAATCTCGCGTACCAGTTCGGTAAACAGGCGCTCGATCAACTTCAGCACATCCTCCTGATCGACAAAACTCAGCTCCATGTCGAGCTGGGTAAATTCGGGCTGCCGATCGGCGCGCTGGTCTTCGTCGCGGAAGCAGCGTGCGATCTGGAAGTATTTGTCGAAACCGGCGACCATCAACAGCTGCTTGAGTTGCTGCGGCGACTGCGGCAGCGCATAGAATTCACCTGGATGCACCCGGCTCGGCACCAGGTAATCACGTGCCCCTTCGGGGGTTGATTTGATCAGGATCGGAGTCTCGATTTCGAGAAATCCTTCGCGATCGAGAAAATCACGAATAAACTTGACGATCCGGTGGCGCAGGATGATATTGTGCTGCATCCGCTCACGACGCAGATCGAGGTAACGATACTTGAGGCGCAGCGGCTCTTCTTCATTGCCCTCTTTGCTGATATAGAGCGGCGGATTGCGCGCCGCATTGAGGATACCGGCGGTTGCCACTTCGATCTCGACGCCACCGGTGGCAATATCAGGATTCAGCGCTTCGTCGGGGCGGCGACGCACCAGCCCACGCACCTGAATGACATACTCCGAGCGTGCCTCACTGGCGACGGCATGTGCTTCGGGGGCACTGGCGGCATCGAAAACGACCTGCGTTATACCATAACGATCACGCAGGTCGATAAAAATCAGCGGGCCATGGTCGCGGCGGCGATGCACCCAGCCGGCCAGCAAAACCTCCTGGCCGGCATGGTGCGGGCGAACTTCGCCGCAGGTATGGGTTCGGTACATGCATTCCTCACAACGCCGCACAACATGCGGTCGGATTTTCGGTCACAGTCGCCCCGATTATAGCACAGGGCGGCATGCCACAGTAGAGATTATGCGTGCTCGGCGGCCGGCTGGGTCATGCTGCGCTGCGCGCAGCATCACTCGGGGGAGTAGGCAGCAACACCGGGCGTTCCTTCACGCGGAGCGATCCTTGCCACACAGCGTCTCAGGATAACACCCAGCCCAGCGGGCGCAGCTCAGGATGCCATGTGGGTGGTGGGCGACATGTGGCAATATCTCATGCTGCAACGTTGTATACTCAGTAGAGACAGCATGCGCAGATAAAGGAGAAGAGCGATGCCACAGCGAACCGCGACACAGGCCGTGCAGCAGATCCACGCCACATCCCTTGATGTTCTCGAACGCCAGATCAATGGCGGTGAGGTGAGCGATGATCTACGGGCATTGCTTGGCGATACGTACGCTGGTGAACTCGAGGCCATGGTGCGCCGCGGCCGGCCGGCACTCTTGAGCGCCGCCGAGCGACCGGTTGTTATCGTCTTGCCGGGAATCACCGGCTCGTTGCTGTCGAGCGTCTCGGGCGAGACCGGGCTGATCTGGCTGAATCCGCTGGCGCTGGTTCTCGGCAAGCTGGCGTTACTCATGCTCGACCGGCGCGGCAGCCGTGATGCGATTCCGGGCGTCAGGGTGGTTGCATCAGGGTTACTGCCGACCCACTATCTGTTGCTGCAGTTTCATCTGCGCATGTTGGGCGGCTGCGACGTACTGGGGTTCCCGTTCGACTGGCGGCGTACACCGGATGCTGCCGTTGACGAACTGCGCCGGCTGGTGCTCAACACCTTCCGCGAGAAGAAGCGCAAAGTGCATATCGTCGGCCACAGCATGGGTGGGCTGGTGGCTCGCAACTTCTGCCTGCGCCACCCGAAGGATGCCGAACAGGCGGTTGCGCAGGTCATTCAACTTGGTTCACCAAACTACGGCTCGTTTGAATCGGTGCGGAACCTGACCGTCGGCGGTGATACGCTCAATCTGGTGGCACGCGTCAACCCGGCCAATATTCCGATTGCCATCATGCGCACCTGCCCCGGGCTCTACAACATGCTGCCAGTGCCAGCCGAGCACTACCCATCGGCAGCACCCCAGCCCTACCCGTTCAGCGGGTCGTTCGAACCATACAATGCCGATGGGTATGGTACACCGGATGTGGTAGAACGCCACATTGCGGCAACGCGTGCATCGTATGCCTGGCTGGCCGGCGCAACCGGCAGCCTGCCGGTGCCGACCACCATCATCGCCGGGTATGATGTGCCGACCTGCACCCAGGTGCGAGTCGAGGGCAGCAGCAACGAACCACAGTTTGTATTTGCCACAACGCGCCAAGGAGACGGAACCGTACCGCTTGGTTCGGTGGTTGCATTGCCCGGTGCGCGCCTGCTCTACCGGCGCGGCCTCGAACATGGCTCGATGCCGCTCGACGGCACGGTGCGCGATGGCGTGCGGGCATTGATCCATCAGCAGCAGCCGGTCGGCTTTGATAGTTCACCAGTGACACAGGCGCTACTCTCGGGAACACCGCCGCTGCTGAGCGGCACACCCGCCACCGCAACCCTCAGCGCAGGTGAGCTTGATCTGATCAGCAACCACATGCGTGCCGATCTGGTCAGCGCCGAGGAGTTACGGCTGATCGCCGCCCTCTAGAGCGAAGTGCAGAACGATTGATCATTTGGGCCATGCGCATCCTGCGCACATGCGGGCGGGGTGCCCGCGCTCCCAGGATGCGCACGGCTCAAGATTGCTGCACCTGGCTCTAGAGTACAAGCGGCAGCCGCCGTCGAGAAGGTGGTGTTCTTCGCGCATTCCGGTGAGCACCAAACATATCGGGCAGGAGCAACCAATGCGTACCATTCGCTGGGGGATTATCGGCTGTGGTGATGTGACCGAAGTCAAGAGCGGGCCGGGGGTTCAGAAGGCGCACCATTCCGCACTGGTGGCGCCGCAATGGCGAGCTCGCACGTGATTACGCAGCACGCCATGGAGTACCACGCTGGTACGACAACGCCGAAGCACTGATCAACGACCCGGAGGTCGATGCGGTCTACATTGCCACACCACCTTCATCGCATATGCAGTATACCCTGCTGAGCGCACAGGCCGGGAAGCCGGTGTATGTCGAGAAACCGATGGCACTCGATACCAGCCAGTGTCATGCGATGATCGATGCCTGCCGCGTGGCTAACGTACCGCTGTTCGTCGCCTACTACCGGCGGGCGCTGGAACGCTTCCGGGCGATCAAGCGCCTGATCGATAGCCAGACCATCGGCGAGGTGCGGTATGTCACCATCACCCTCTGTCAGCCGGTGGTCATCCCTACTGATCGGGATCTGCCATGGCGGCTCAACCCGGCGATCAGCGGCGGCGGGCTGTTTGTCGATCTCGCTGCACATATGCTTGATCTGCTCGATTTCATGCTCGGGCCGATCAGCCGCGTGCATGGCATCGCCACCAATCAGGCCGGCCACTACCCGGCCGAAGATATCGTGAGTGGTGCCATGCTGTTTGAATCGGGGGTCCATGCGGTCGGCACATGGTGTTTTAGCAGTGGTGAACAGCGCGATCAGACCGAAATCATCGGCACAACCGGAACAATCAGCTATGCCACCTTCGGCCGCCAACCGGTCATCATGACAACCCCTGATCGGCGGCAGGAGCTTGTGTTCGAGGATCCGCCACACATCCAGCAACCATTGATCCAGAGTGTTGTTGATGCGCTCAATGGTGTCGGCGTCTGCCCCAGCAGTGGCGAT
>CALLZL010000121.1 GCA_937859575.1 uncultured Chloroflexota bacterium | reverse complement strand
AGAACACAATGCAACAGGTCGATGTGATTGTGATTGGTGCCGGGGCGGCCGGGCTAGCCGCAGCCCGTAACCTGCACGATACTGGTCTGCGGGTGGTTGTGCTCGAAGCCCGCGACCGGATCGGAGGGCGGATCTGGACGGATCACACCTTTGCCGAGGTTCCGGTTGAGCGTGGTGCCGAATTCATCCACGGGGCCGGTGTGGCGACATGGCAGTGGGTACGGCGACCTGCTTGATGAGAGTGGCGAGTTGTTGGGGCCCGAGGCATTGCGTACACGCCCGGATCTGCGCCGCCTGCCGCATGTTGCACGGGCAATTGCCGCCTACGACGGGCCGGAGTGTTCGCTGGCCGATTGGATGCAGCAGCGCGGCTATTCGCCGCTGGCACGCCGCATTATTGATATACGTCTCGCGCATGCCTGGTGTGCGACGCCGGCAACCATCAGCATGCATGCACTGGCACGTGAGTTGCGCGAAGCGCCTGCCGGCAGTGATGGTGGTGATTTCCGCATTGTGCAGGGGTATGATCATGTACTGGCAACCATTTCGGCAGGGCTTGACATTCACACCGCCAGCCCGGTCACGCTGATCAACTGGTCGCCTGAGGGGGTCATGGTGCAGGTAGCGAACGGCACCCAATGGCATGCACGTGCAGCCGTTGTCACTCTGCCGTTGGCCGTGCTGCAGGCCGGCGTGATTGAGTTTGATCCACCGCTGCCATCCGAAAAACGGCAGGCGATCAACGGCCTGGCGATGCGCCCGGCACTCAAGGTGCTGTTGCGTTTCGATGAGTGCTTCTGGCCGGCACGGCTGGCATTTCTCAGCGCAAGATCACCACTGATGGTCTGGTGGAGTGTACGTCGGGGGCAACCCTTGCTCACCGGATTCGCCACTGCTGATCTGGCGGTGCAGTTGCGTGCCGATGGGCGCGATGCGGCAATCGAACGCGCAATCCAATCACTTGAACAGATCTTTGGGGCGTCCGTCCGGCGGCATCTTCGGGCGGCCGAGTTGGTCGATTGGGCTGATGACCGTTGGGCACGCGGTGGGTATAGCTCGGTGCCGGTCGGCGCCGATGGCCTGCGCACAAGCCTTGCCGCGCCGCTGGCCGCGCTCTATTTTGCCGGTGAGGCCACCGTGACCCACGATGACCCCGCGACGGTTCATGGGGCACTCGGGAGCGGGGAACGGGCGGCCCGAGAGGTTATGCAGAGCCAGGGTATGGCGTAGGAGCGACCGGCATACCGTGTTGCTCCTACGCCACCGGATATTTATTCGCCGATCCGAACCTCACGCCCTTCGCCGGCCGACTGATAGCATGCATCGATCACCAGCGCCCGGCGCAGGCCGTCGGCGGCACTCGGAATCTGCGGCTCGCCATGGAGGGCTGCAGCAACGAAGCGGCGTACCACTTCGTTATGCCCGGCCTCACCGCGTGGGATGCGCGGGGTGCTGTTAAACGGCAGCCCGTTGGCATCGGTAAACAGGCGCACGGTGTTCTCGTGGCCATAGTTGCGAATATCAAGCTCGGCCCCGCCTTCGCTGCCATACAACACAAGCCCGTAATCATCGCCATACGAGCCATGGGTAGCCCAGCTTGCTTCGAGCAGTAGTGTTGCGCCGCCGCTCAACCGCACAAAGGCGGTGGCGAGATCTTCGACCTCATAGGCTACACTCGCGCCGGTTGCCCGCTTCCAGCCCCAGCCCTTGAGGCCGCGCGGCCCAAATTCGGCATACGTATTGGCGCTCACGGCCAGCGGCTGCGGCTCACCGAGCAGGAACATGGCAATGTCGAGGATGTGGACACCAAGATCGATCAGCGGCCCACCGCCGGCGTGCTCCTTGCTGACAAACCAGCTCCCGATGCCGGGGATCCCCTGGCGGCGCATCCAGTAGGCCTTGGCGTAATAGATCTTCCCCAGGGCACCTGAATCGACATACTGCTTCAACCACTGCACATCACTGCGCTGCCGGTGGTTGAAGGCCACCATCAGCACTTTGCCGGCCTGCTCGGCCGCGTCGATCATCTGCTGCCCCTCGGCGGCCGTTCGCGCTAGTGGTTTCTCGACGAGCACATGCTTGCCGGCCTGCAGCGCCGCGATCGTCACCGGTGCATGCAGTGCATTCGGCACACACACACTCACCGCGTCGATATCGGGTTGTGCCAGCAATTCGGTATACTCGCGATAGGTACGGGCGACATTGTGCTTGGCCGCCAGCGCCTGCACCCGATCATCATCGAGGCCGGCGATCGCCGCCAGTTCGACATGCGGCAGGGCGGCGTAGGCTTCGGCATGGAACATGCCGATCCCGGCACCGATCACACCAACTCGTAGTCGTTGTGTATCCATTTGCACCTTCCTTATGGCTCGTTACGCGTATAGCGGCTGAAGATAGCCGCCAGGAGTGCATCGAGCACGATCAGGACGAAACCCTGGATCATGATGCCGATCCCGATGCCGACACGATCGGCGCGTGATCGGGCCTTGCGGATCATCCACCAGCCGCCCGCAATATAGCTAGTGTCGAGCAGAGCATTCAGCGCTAGAACACGCCGGTCGCGGCGTGCTATCGGAGCAACTGCCTCACCACGGGCCACAGCCTGTTGCGTCGCACGCAGGCCGGCGATCGCCAGTGCGGCATCGATCGCCCCCCAGACGAGTGCCTGGAGGCCGATCTGCCGCACCACCAGATTGCCATATAGCCACGCGGCTGCTCCGGCCAACATGCTCAGGCTACCCCATGCCAGCAACCCATGCATGGCCGAGCGTCTGGCGCTGAAGAAGGACGGCTGCACCAGTAGCTCGCTATTCTGCCGGCGGGGTCTCCGGCTCGTTAGTGTAATCCTTCAGTGTCGTGAGATCGCGGATGCGCTCGGTAAATAATACACCATCGAGGTGATCGATTTCGTGTTGCAGGGCACGAGCCAGTAACCCGGTCGCACGCCGGATCCGTCGTCGCTTGCCGTCGAGATCGTGATAGTCGACCGTGACCCATGCCTGACGTGGAACATCGGCATACCAGCCCGGCATGCTGAGGCATCCTTCAAGGCCAGTCATCTCGTGGGGTGCTTCCTTGACGATCTCGGGGTTGATCAGCACATAGTTCTGTTCGGGCACAACCTCGCGTTCGCTGCCGTCGTCGAGCTCTTCAATCACCGGCGGGATCCAGATCACCACCATGCGCTGCAGAATGCCAACTTGTGGCGCTGCCAGGCCTACCCCGTTAGCGGTGTGCATGGTCTCGAACATGTCGTCGGCCAGTTGGCGGAGCGCCGGAGTGAATTGCTTCACCGGATGAGAACGCGTCTTCAGGATTTTGAGGTCGTCGGGCTGATCGACGCGCAGTATTTTGCGGATTGTCATACGTTTGCCTGGAAATCCGTTATGCCTGAGGATGAGGCGACCAACCGGCAGCCTCATCCTCAGGGTGTTTAATACAGGAACATGGGCTTGCCGAGCATATGGCGCACCCGTGGCCGATAGCTGTCGGGATCATAGAGCTCTTCGACATCGACGCGCTTGGTGCCCTGGATGCAGGTGTCGACCGGCACTGTGGTGTACTGGCCGCTCTGCAGTGCGACCATACGGCCACTGTGCCCCTGAAGCAACTGATCGACAGCCAGATTGCCGAACGAGATGGCAACCATACGATCAAGTGAGTCGGGCGCACCGGCACGCATCAGATACGCAAGTTGCTGGTTAACGATATCATAGCCGGTGATCTGCTTGATCGCCTCACCGGCAATCATACCGATGCCCCCAAGTTTGCGGTGGCCATAGGCATCTTCCTGGCCATACTCGATAACCTGCCCACCAAGCATCGAAGCGCCTTCCGAGATGATAATAATCGCATAGTTGCTCGGATTACGGTTCTTGTCATCGACGGCCATAGCGGCCAGTTTCTCAATATCAAACGGCACTTCCGAAATGATCGCTCGGTCGGCATCCGACAGATAGGCCGAGATCAGCGCGGTTTCGCCTGAATTGCGGCCAAAGAGCTCGATCACGGCGATACGCTCGTGCGAGCCGCTTGGTGTACGCAGCGCATTAATCGCCTCGACACTCCGCGTGACGGCAGTTGAAAAGCCGATGCAGTAGTCGGTGCCGAACACATCATTGTCCATTGTCTTGGGGATGGCGATCACCCGCACACCCTCCTGGTGCAGCCGCACGGCAAACGATAATGTGTCGTCGCCACCAATCGGTACCAGGGCGTCGATCCCCAGATGTTCGATGGCACGCAACACATGCGGCGTGCAGTCGGCGGTATTTTTGGTACCGCCAAAGGCGAAGCGCCCTTTGAGAAATTCGGGCATCATATCTTCGCGGACACGCGCCGGATTGGTGCGTGAGGTATGCAGATGCGTGCCGCCGTAGCGATCGATCGTGCGGACATCCGCCGGGGTCAACGGTTCGACCCACTCCGACTGGTCTTCCGGATGGTCGGGGTTGAAATTCAGCAGGCCACCCCAACCGCGACGGATGCCAACGACTTCGATGCCGGCAGCGGCACAGCGAGTAACAACTGCTTTGATACAAGGATTGAGGCCGGGAACATCTCCACCACCTGTGAGAATACCGATACGCATTGAACTACTTCCTCCATCGAGTCTGTATAAGAGATTGTTTCACGTCGTCGTTGACGGAGCTATTGTATCCGATCCTCGCCGATCAGCATATTGCGCCCGGCACTCTTGGCAAGGTACATGCGCTGATCTGCCTGATCGATCAGGGTATCAAGTGATGTTGCTTCATCGGCAGGCATGGTTGCGACACCGATGCTGACGGTGATACGGATCTCGATTCCGCCATGGGTGATCCGGGCAGTTGTGATCTGTTCCTGAATGCGGGTGGCGATGTCGAGCGCCTGCCGGTGATCGGCATCGGGCAGCAGAACAATAAACTCTTCACCGCCATACCGTGCCACAAGGTCAAGTTCTCGTACTACGCCACGGCAGAGATATGCCGCCTCACGCAGTACATGATCGCCGACCAGATGGCCATAGGTATCGTTAATGACTTTGAAATGGTCGATGTCGATCAGGATGGCCGAGAGTGGTGCCGGGTTGCGGCGCATGCGCAGCAGCTGGTATCGCCCGAGTTCGAACAGATGGCCGCGATTGTACAGGCCGGTGAGCGAGTCGGTGATGGCGAGTTGTTGGACACGGGCAAACAGGCGCGCATTTTCGAGCGCAATCGCGACCTGATCGGCAAATGCGCCAACTAGCCGCAGGTGCTGGTCGGTGAATTGATCCGGAGTGAAGCTATCGAGTGTGATCATACCGATCACGGTATCGTGAAAGATCAGCGGTACTGCCAGCCAGTGCCTGACGGTTCGGTCGGCGTAGCCGGTCGAAATAATATCATCGCTTGGCGGTCGGTCGCGGGTATGTGGCCATGGTTGTGTATAGACGACACTGAGAGCAATCGGGAAGCGCCGCCCGATCACTTCATCAAGGCTATCAAACCCGCGCCCACCGACGACCACCGAGTCACCACCGTCGCGCAGTTGCACCGAGGCGCGATCATATGGCACGACACGTGCCAGTTGTGCCAGGATGCGATCAATCGCTTCACGCTGGTCGAGGGTGGCGGCAACCCACGCACCGGCCTGTCGCAAGGTCTCGGCTTCTTCAGCACGCTGCTGGGCGGCGGCAAACAGGCGCGCATTTTCGATCTCGATCCGCTTGCGCGAGACCAGCCGGCCAAG
>CALLZL010000120.1 GCA_937859575.1 uncultured Chloroflexota bacterium | reverse complement strand
AGGCGCCCAGCAGCAGAAATGCCACAATCAACCCATGCCATGTCGGCACGACGGCGGCAGCCAGAGGTGCGAGCGCCAGGGTCAGCGAGCCGAAGACCAGCACAACCTTATGGCCGTAGCGGTCGCCAATCACGCCCCAGAGCGGATTGAGCAGTGCCTGGCTGCCGATCAGCAGCCCGGTCAGCAAGCCGACTTCAGGCCCACCGATCTGGAAGCGTGCCGCGCCATACACCAGGAAGAAGCCGCCGGCCATGGTGCCAACCCGGCCGACAACCATCGAGGCCAGGTAGCGGGCGAAGTTGGTATCGGCACGCAAGACGCGTGGCAGCCGCCGCAGATACTGGATCATACCTGCGGTCTGATTGACGGAAGGGCTGGCCGGTTCACGGTTAAGCACCAGGCCGATCCACGAGATCGTCATGGCAACAAATGCCAGCACGAAGAGGAGTGCATACCCCTGTGGGAAAGCCCAGCGATCGAGGACGACCCCGATCACGACGGCACCGGCAACACCCATCAGTGCGCCCAACCCATGGCCGACACCGCTGAACAGGCCACGCCGCCGCACCGGGATCACTTTGGCGATCATGTCGAACCATGCGGGGGTTGCAAATCCGGCCGAGGCCCCCGAAATACCGAACAGCAGAATGATCAGCGCCAGGCTGATGATCGGTGCCGATTCGGCAAGAAACAACACCACCAGGCCGATCAACAGATACGGCAAACGTTCGCCGACACCACCGAAGAGTGCCACAAACGGCTTCTTGAGCGGCATGGCTTCCGAATAGCGCGCGCCAAATAGTTGGGGCAGATAGATGCCGAGGCTGTATACTGCCGGCAACAACCCGATCACAATCGTTGAATCGGTTAACTGGCTCATCAACAGCGGTATCACCGTCTCGCGTGAGACGAGGCTGAGCCCAAACATGATGAAGGAGATATCAACTAGATTGACAGAAAAGTTCCAGCGAAAATTGCGCTCAACCTCGCGCTCAACGGCGACCTCGGCCACACTGACCTCTTTCTATGGTGTGCGGTGGAATAGCGGCTCCGCTACCATTGTACACTGTATCGGCCACCTGTTCGCATCAATCGGCGTGCTGTCGTAGGGCGCTGATACCAGGGAGGAGTCATGGAACAGACTGCGATTGATCCGCCGCAACTGACGCTCTTTACGCGCTTTGGCGCGGCAATTCTGATCGGCATGCTGATCGGATTGCAGCGTGAGTATGCATTTGGCCGTGAGGGGCAAGAGCTACTCGCAGGCGTGCGAACCTTTGCGCTTATCGGCCTGATTGGTTGTGTTGCGGCCTTTGCTGCGCAAGAACTTGACTCACCATTTGTCTTCATCGTCACGCTGCTTGTGATCGGTGCGTTGATTATCGCCGGGTATATCGGTGGCCTGCGCGCCGGTGAAGTAGGCCTGACCACCGAAGTGGCGGCACTGGTGACGATCTTCTGCGGGGCGCTCTGTTTCTGGGGCAGGCTCGAACTCGCCGCAGCACTGGGTGTTATTACCACTGTGCTGCTCTCGCTCAAGATCGAGATGCAGGCCTTTGCCCGCCGCCTGACACGCGAAGCCGTGAGGGCATCGCTCACCTTTGCCGTCATCAGCCTGGTTGTGCTGCCATTACTGCCCAATCAAGCGTTTGCACCGCCACCATTTGATGTCTTGAACCCATACCGCATCTGGCTGATGGTGGTGTTTATTTCGGGGATCAGCTTTCTGGGCTATGTGCTGTTGAATGTCGTCGGGGCTCACCGTGGTATTGCCTTAACCGGTCTGCTCGGCGGGCTGGCATCGAGTACGGCAGTCACACTCAGCTTTACCCAGCGCAGCAGCACCAATCCGGCACTGGCCCGCTCGTATGCGCTGGCGATCCTGCTTTCGTGGACGGTCATGTTTGTGCGGGTGCTGGTCGTCATCGCAGCCATCAGCCGCGAACTCTTTGCTGTTGCGTGGTTACCGCTGGCGGCGGGGGCGATCAGCGGGATGGCCTGGTGTGTCTATTTCTTTGTCGCACGGACACCGGCCGGTGAAGAGGATGTGGCGATCGCTAATCCGTTCGAACTGCGCCCGGCGATCGTCTTTAGCCTGTTCTACGCAGTGATCCTGGTTGGTGCGAATCTGGCGCGGATCTGGCTTGGCGACGCCGGAATCTATCTGTCGAGCCTGGCTGCCGGCCTTGCCGATGTGGACGCGATCACCCTTTCGCTGGCGCAACTCAGCAGCCGTGCCGATGGGATCGACGCCGCCACCGCGGCACGTGCGGTGGCGCTGGCAACTATCTCAAACACCGTTGTCAAAGGTTCGATTGTAATCTCGCGGGGTGCGCCTGCGTTACGGCGGGCAAATTTCCCGGCCGCTCTGCTGGTGGGGGCAGTCACCGGGGGCGGGGGCGGGGGCGGGGCGGGGTGGAGGGCGCCCCCCCTCCC
>CALLZL010000119.1 GCA_937859575.1 uncultured Chloroflexota bacterium | reverse complement strand
CGAGCGCCTTGTTCAGCGTTGTTTCGAGGTCGAGGCTGGCCGTCAGTTCGAGCGTAATGGTATGAACAGCCTGCAGTCGCTCTTTTTCGTCAGAGAGTTGGGCATTGGCGTCGGCGAGTGCGGCCGTGCGCTCTTCCACCCGCTGTTCGAGTTCGGCGGTGAAGCGTCGCACCTCGTCAAACAGCCGCGCATTACGGATCGCCTGTGCCGCCTGGCTGGCAAGTGCAAAGGCTACCTGTGCATCCTCTTCGTCGTAGGCGCTGATGGTACGGCTGTCGATATTCAACACCCCGATCACTTCGTCGTTCAGCAGCAGCGGCGCACCAATCCAGCCACGAATATGTTCGGTTCCGTCGCTGGGTGCCGAGCCGCTGGGCAATTCGCCGCCGCGTATGTCGGCAATCACAACCGGGCGACGCGATTGTACGACCTCGTTAAGCTGTGGATCATCGTAGTATGGGAAGGCGAGTTGTTCGACCCGTGAACGCAATGGCTCATCAAATCCACGTGATGCGACGATGCGCAGCAAATCCCCTTCGCGCAGCATGAGTGAAGCCGTATCGTACGAGACCACACGCCGCAGCTGATCGAGGATCAGGCTCACAATCTCGTTGAGATCAAGCACGCCGGTGAGTGTCTGGGCAACTTCACGCAGGGTATCGGCGGCCCGGCGGCGGTTCTGCTCGCTGGTGAAGAGCCTGACATTATTCAGCGCGATAGCCGCCTGGTTCGCCATCGTCACCAGGAAGCGCCGAGCATCTTCATCATAGGCATTTGGTTCGAAACTCTGGACGGTAATCACTCCGAAGACATCATCTCCCTGGATGATCGGCACGCCAAGCCACGATGCGATCTGCCGGTCGCCCGGCTCCGGCTCGGGGGCAATCGCCTCGACATCGGCCTGGGTGTGCAGCAACAGCGACTGACGTGTCGTTACGACCCGGCTGGTCAGCGGAGCATCACCGGTGTCGCCGAGTGGTGTCGGCGGCTCAGCCACAAGCTCGCCAAGGTTCTGGAAAATTGGGAAGCTAAGCATTTGTCGTTCGGCATCATAGAGCGCGATGAAAGCCTGATCGCTGACAAACACCTCGCTGACACCCCGGAAGAGGGCATTGAGTAACTGCTGCAGATCGAATGTCGCATTGACGGCTCGGCTGATATCGTTCAGGGTCGTCAGTTCGGCGATCCGCTGCTCGCGTTCAGCAAAGAGGCGCGCATTTTCAAGCGCAATGGCTGCCTGGTCGGCCAGACCGGCGAGGAGGGTCACTTCATCGCTACTGAACTCGCGCATGTTGGTCGTCATCACACTCAACACGCCGATCGTCTGCCCCTGATAGATCACCGGCACACCCATAAATGATGTATAGCGATGTTCGCGATTGAAGGTGGGGTAGAGCGAGCTCCCATCTTCCTCGACATCGAGGATGACGAGCGGCTTGCTGGCGGCGGCGACACGCCCGGTCAGCCCACGCCCAACCGGCACACGCAGGGTCGATGAGATCGCATTTGGGATACCGAGCATAGCGGCCGGGCGAAGCATCCCTTCGGGTGTGATTGTCCAGAGCGCGACCGAATTGACGATCAACTGATTTCGTACTAACTCCATCAGGCTGTCGAGCACTTCATTCGGCTGTAGCGATGAACTTAGCACCTGGGCAGCCTGGAGCAGCGTCGAAAGTTCACCGACCTTATTTTCGAGTGCAGTTGCGCTATGCTGGACATGCGTCAAGAGTTGTGCGTTCTGTACGCCGAGCGACATCTGGGCGCCTACATTGACCATAAAGGCTTCGTCGCGCGGCTCGAAGGCATCGGTATGCTGGCTGACGACCGTGAGCGCTCCGATTGTGGTGCCTTCGTAGGCGATGATTGGGATGCCCAGTAGCGAACCCTGGGCTGTGCCGTTGGCAAACGTGAAGAGCCCTTGCAGATCCGGTCGGTTGGCGAGCGCCCGATCAATACTATTGAGCCGTAACGGCCGCGAAGTACGCATAATATCGAGCGCAACGGTCGTGTCACCGATCCGTGCCAATGGCTGCTCGACATCGACGATTGTATGATCGCGATGAGTCAGAATGAGATGAAGGGTTTCGCTGGCACGGTTGATCAAGGCCAGGCTGATGCCATCGGCTTCGAGCACCTCGCGGAGCACAAGGTTAAGCCCTTCGACCATCGGCCGCAGTTCGAGTGTCGAGCTGGTCACACGGCCGATCCGCCCGAGGGCATCGAGTTCGACGATCTGGCGCTCACGTTCGCTGAAGAGCCGGGCATTCTGCATCGCAACGGCCAGTTGGTTGGCAAGCGTCGAGAGGAACTGGATGTCGCGTTCACTGAATGCAACTGCCTGCAGGCTCTGCACCGAGAGAACACCAATGACGCGGCTCTGGATGAGGAGTGGAATGCCGACCCACGAGCGCACCGGCTCGGCAAGAGAGAAGTTGGTGATCGGCAAGGTGCCGGCGGCGGCATCGGCCTGGAGATCATGCGAATGGAAGATGGTTGCAGCATCGATGACGGCAGCCGTGAGCCCTGATTTCGGGATTTCGCTCTTATGGCGAGGGGTATGGATCCCGTGCTCGTTGCGGAACAGCTCAAACCGTATCGTATCACGCTCCTCGTTGTACGAGGCGACATAAAAGAACGAGGGTGTGCCCATATAGGCCACAATCTCGCCGTAGAAACGATCGAGCAGTTGATCAAGATCAAGGCTGACACTTGCCGCCGCACTGGCACGGTAGAGCGCCGTCATCTGTTCGGTCTGTGAGCGCGCAGCCTGTAACAGGCCGGCATTCTCGATTGCAATCGCTGCCTGATCGGCAAAGATTTCGAGCGGCTCGACCGAGCGCCGGTTCGGCCGTTGGCGATCGAACGGCTCATCGGCGAAGAGCAGACCGATCAAACGCGCCCGTGTGCTGTAGAGTGGTACGATCAGGGCATCGTGATCTTGCCATTCCTGTTCAATTGGCGTTACCTGACGTTCGCCTTCGATCAAATCAAGCTCGGGGGCATGCTCACGCAGCACATCACCAGGCACAAAGAAACACTGGCCGATCAGGTATTCGCGATTGAGAAGTGCTTCAATGCGTGCGGTTGCAACATGCATACCACGCCGCCGATCGATCTCATCAAGTGGCAGGCCAGCGGCTGCGACAAAGCGGGCCAGTTGTTGATCGTCATCGGTGAGATAGAAGGCAGCCGCACGGAAACGTGCCGTCTCGACAACACTGAAGGCGATCTGTTCGAGCACCTGATCAAGTGAATGATCGGCACGGAGCTCCTGGCCAATACGCAAGACCTCGGTCAGGGTGACGGCCCGCTGCTGCAGAAGATCACGCTGGCGCCGCTGTTCGAAGAAGCGCTCTTCGTTACCGATCGCAAGGGCGATATGGTCGGCAACGGCACGGGTAAAATCGAGTGCGTCACGGTCGAACAGGTAAGGCACTTCGCCCTGTAAATTGATGACACCGATAATCTGGGCTTCGTAGTAGATCGGCACCGCCAACGCAGCCGCAATCAGTGGCCCAATACCAAGCGGCCGGTCGTCGTGGTCGAGTTCATCAAGAACGAGCGCTTCCCCGGTGTGCATGACGTGGTCGGCGCAGGTGTTGTCGCCACTGATGTCGTGGTTGATCAGCTGAGCATGCTCGGTTTCGGTATAGCCGGCTGCCGCAATAATACGAATCGGCCGGTCGTCGTCAACTTCGTGGACGGCAACGAAGATCTGGGGTGCCGGGGTAACGGTCAGCGCTTCGGCAGGTTCGATCGCATACTCTTCGCGCGTAGCGGTATAACCACGCAGCGCGATATACCCACGGCTGGCGCGGGTTGCCCGTAATGCTTCATCAAGAGCAAAGCCGAGGATGGTATGCAGGTAGAGCGTTGCCGTCAGCTCGCGGCTGATGCGCTGAAGGGCTTTTAATTGCTGTAACCGACTCCGAAGGTGATCATCGGTCTGTTCGTAACGCAGGGTCTTGCTGATGGCCTGGGCGGCCTGGCCGGCAATAATTGCCAGAGCGCGTTCATCGAGGGCCTTGAAATGGTTTTCGACCGTACTCAAGAGTTCGATCGTCCCTACAAGCTGGTCGCCGATGAGCAACGGCAGACCGATAGCGCTACGAAATGGTGAGCCATCGGTGCTGCGGGTAATCAGTGGCCTGACCGGTGCCTGTTTGAGGTTCTTGATCAGCAGGATGCGCCGGTGGCGTGCCACCCAGCCGGTTAGCCCATCGCTGAGCGCATAGCTCGATTGCTGTTGTTGATCGGCGATACCGCTGCTATAGGCGACATGCAACAGCTGATCATGCGGCTGGTAGACGGTAACCAGACTACCACTGAAGGTGATAAGCGACTGCATGCCGCTCACAATCGTGGTGATGATTTCGTCGAAACTGAGATCGGCATTCAGCCGTTCACCAAGATCGCGCAAGAGATCAAGCTCGGTCGTGCGGCGTTGTTCGCCGCTTGTCAGGCGAGCATGGGCAATCACGACGGCCATCTGCGCCGCGAGCGTCTGGATGACGGTGATCTCAGCACGGCCGAAGTGATGAACCTGTTCGTTGAAGCCGAGTGCAATCAGGCCAATGGCCTGATCGCGCAGGCGCAGTGGTTGCAGCAGCAAGCTGCGGGCATAGAAGATCGGCAGGCGCGATATGGTATCCGGGGTGGTTCGTTCAAGGAGGGTCGGTTCGTGGTTAGCGAGTGCCTGGCGAATGAGTGGGAGCTCACGGAGCCTGAGTGGCAGGGCAGCTTCACCGCTTTCGATCCCATAGGCGGCCACACTTTCGATCTGATCGGGATGCAGCTCATCGAGCAGGTAGATGCAGCAGAAATCAGCGGCAAGTGCCAGAGCGGTATTCTCGGCAACCCGCGCAAGGTTCGATGCGGTTGGGGCTCCGGAATTCAGGGTATTGGCATTCTCGAAGGTAATATACAGTTCGCGGGCACGTTGCTGCTGTTCAAAGGCGCGCTGCTGCAGAGCAATCAGCATTTCGATCTGATTTTGCAGGGCAAGCAGGAATCCGTTGGCAAAGACGGTTGTATCGGGGATGCCGAGCAGCATCATGCCGACGGGTGTATCGGCGTGGCGAAACTGGATCTCGACGGTGCCTTCCGGGAGCTCGCTTTCGCGTGCCAGGAAACGCTGGCGCAGATCGGTGTCGATACTCCAATCGGCAACTGCATGGGTGCCGGAACCGTCGTCGAGGGTGATGATACCCCACGGGCATGCAAGATGCTGCCGTACCAGATCAGCGATCCGATCGGCAAGATCGTGCGAGCCACTCGAGTGTTCCTGGCCATAGGCTGCAAGATCAGCCAGGAGCTCCCAAGCACGCATGGTCGTTGAAGCGACGGCGGTAGTATCCATAACCGGGGGCCTGTTCCTTCCACTCTCTCGTTGATACGGCGATGTGTCGGATCAGGCCCGGCCGAAGCTGGCATGACTACGGTGACCGTGGTCGCGCCCGGCGATCTGCGCGCGCTGGCGCACATCTTCTGCCGCTTCACTCAACTCACGAATATCGTAGAATGGCCCATCCTGGCTTGTCAGCACGCCGATCGACAACGACATCAACGGTGCCTGACGTGTCTCGCCGGTATCATCAATCACAGAAATATAGCCGTTTAGGCGATCTTTGTACTCGTAATGTTTACCGATCTCGCTATCGAAGCTGCGGCAGAGTTGTTCGCATATCGTCTCCATCGGTGCCGGGGCCGAAGTCACAACGAATGATGGGCCAACAATCGGCTGACCGACAAAATCTTCCGGCCGGCCATGCTGATTCACAATATCGTTGAGCAGAAGTGCAGTAAAGCGCAGAACTTCTTCGCCGGCAACAGCGCCATACGCCTTCATGAAGGTCTCTAGCCCATTGATCTGGATCATGGCAAGGGCCCAATCACTGCCGTTGAGCAATGCACGATACTGCTCGGTGATCAGTTCGGCCGTCGGCAAGTTCGTCACCGGGTGGGTCAGGTTGCGCTGGCGAGCGCGTTCGAGGGCCACCTTGACGATCGTATGAACCTCTTCGATATCGAACGGTTTCACGATATAGTATTCGGCCTGTACCTCGCCGAGGCCTTTGAGACGATCCTGCTTTTCGCCACGTGCGGTGAGAAAGATAATCGGAATATGGCGTGTGCGTGCGCCCTGGCGCAAGATCTTGCCGATATCATACCCCTCCATATCGGGCAGATTGACATCAAGCAACGCCAGGTTTGGCGGCGTTTTACGGCACATGTCGAGTGCTTGCTGGCCGCGCCCGGCAGTCATGACCTCGTAGCCCTGCGATGTGAAGTAGATTTTGAGAAGTTGGGAGATATCGGGCGCATCTTCCACAACCAGGATCTTCTCTTTGGTCACGGTGATCTCCTACAGTGGCACGGCTTGTTGCGGCGGCATCAATTGCTTTAGCGGCGGATACGGAGCGGCGGCGGCGGCATATGAATCGCTTCGAATGGTTGGTGCGCTGTTGGTGCCTCCGGTTCGGGCGGTGCATCGAGCCGGTGTGGCCAAAGATACTCGGCGCGTCGTGGTTCCCCATCTTCGTCATGGTCGTCGAGCGGTTCACCAACTCCGCCGATGGTGTGCAGATTGCGACGGATCACAGTTTCGGCATCGCCGTAGATCAGGGTCGTGTTCGAACCGATCATACGACCGGGATAGACGACAAATGCACTGCCGATCTTGACATTATGGCCGACGGCTGAGCCGATGACCGGTAAACCGACCGGCTCGATGCGCGGCTTTGGCTCACCCTTGTAATGATGAAACGTCTCGATCGGTCGGCCACGCAGGTCGAAATCGGTAAAGATATTACCGGCACCAATGAATGTATTGCGGCCGACAACACACATCTGCAGGCAGCTGAGCTGCGCGACCATGCTGTTCTCCATGAGTGATGTCATGAAGAGCGAGGCATTGAACGGCAGATAACAACGATCGCTGACAACACTCAGCATCACCTGCGAGCCCTGCATGATCGAGACATTATCGCCAATCAGGCTATTGGTGATCACAGTACCGGCACCGATATAGACATTATTGCCGATGACCGTTGGGCCATGGATGATGGCGGTCGGATCGATCGAACAGTTCTTGCCGATCTTCACCAGGCGCGAGCTAGAGAAGAAATGGTTACGCCAGCTTGGTGCCAGCGGATTGACACGATCCCACAGTGTACTAAGCGAGACCGCCAACTTTTCCTTCCAACTCTCTTCGACAAGTTGTTCGTGAGCGCGGCCCCATGCGAAGACACCAAAGGGCGAGTTCGCAAGATAGACGTGAACCCAGCTTTCGATCGACAGAAACGCCCGCAGCGGCACTTGAAACACCAGGTCGCGTTCATCGCCGGCCATATAGCTCGGAACATGGTAGTAGCCCATTTCGCGCGGCTGTGTATCGATCACGAGCGGTTGGGCCACCTCAGCGACGCCATTCGGGTAGTAGAAGAGATCGGCCACGAAGAGGTTATGCTCTTCATCGAGTGTGATCCCCTGTTGTAGATTAAGGGCGTAGGTAGTGATCGATTTATCGCTGCGTGCGAAAGCAATGCGACAGGCATGGCCGGAAGCGCGCGCACCACTAATAAACGCATCAATCAGTGCCTGGTTGAAGAACAGGTTATCACGATAGACGAGGATCTCGTCGCGTTCGGGTGGGATCTCGTCGAGTGAATCGACTTCAAGTGCCCCACGGCAGTGTGGCGCAAGAATATCGCGTTGAAGAACCCAAAGTGGCTTATTGAGAATCCGCAGGTCGCGTGCCGGCTCGCCGAAGGGAGGAATAGGCGTGCGTTCGCGAATAACAAACCGTTTCATAGACCGATACCCCGCTGCTGTGTCGGCCGGAGGGCGAAACGGTCGTGGATCTCCTCCGGGGCTGCTTTGCCCCTGTACTATACACAATAGCGGCTATGAGCCTCAAGGGGAGGAGATTACAGTCGCATTACGCGGATCCGTTCGTGGTGCGGCGCAGTGGCTGTGCCGCACCCGATCTGTGCAGTGTATACCGGTCAGTCGATCGCGTCTTTGTTGATGGCGAAGATGCATGCGTTACCGCCGGTGCCACGACACTCGATCTCTTCGAGATGGAAGGTATGCCCACCGGTAACCCACGTGAGTGATTCTTCGAGAATACCCTGTGCCAAATGGCAGCATGGCTTATCGCTCTTGCGACCCCAACAGACCGGACATTTCTCGATGATATACAAGAACTGGCCTTTGCGCTCTTCGACCCGCGTCGGCTGATCGCTGAAACGGTCGAATGTCTGTGCGACAGCATTCAGCACGATTTTCATTTTCATGGTCATCGGCATGAGTTTCAGCGCAAGATCGGCCATACCGAGGAGCGGCCCAAACTCTTTGAGGCCGAGGTTGAAGGCGTAGCGACCGGCACGGAGTTCCATGCCACGGGCACCACGCGGGCCGTACATCGTCTCCGTCGATTTTGAGATCGCCGAGAGATCGCCGAATGGAAATTCGCGCTTGAGATTATTTGATGGGTAGTTGTTGACCAGATGACGGGTGCCGGCAAGATTCAACAGTGCGTTGACGCCATTGCGCCCCATCACATCCTCAAGGCTGATCAGATACAATCGACCAATCAAATTGGGATAGAATCGCGGCTCAAGCTCGTTCGCGTTGCCACGCTCGTCTGGCATTGCCCGACTCCTTGTGGGGCTAGGGGTGGAAAACCAGGAGAATACACTACCAAGGGCTTCGCTCATTGTACACGAATGGTTTACGTGCGTCAACATCCGCTCCGATAGATAGATATATGACAAGATGTCGTACGATATTATGCAGGATGATGCGTTTAACTGATTAGAATGCCAGGTATACATTGGTTGACAAGAGCAGTGCAACGGCTTACCTGCCAGCGCCAAAGATGGTATGATATATCAGTAATCTGATGGTAGGAGTGGCGCTTTTCGGCGTTCTATTGAGATAAAAGCCCGAGAGAGCGTAAGGTGATGACGATGAGTTGAAGAGCTTGGAGAGAATCTCGGTTTGTCGCGGATGTGGGCAGCACAATCAGGGATGAATTGAGGGTGTGATGGATGGATTGCAGATAGCGATGCTGGCACCATTTGGGCTTCGGCCGAAGGGAACGCTTGCTGCGCGGATGCTGCCATTGGCGCAGGCATTGGTGCGGCGTGGTCATACGGTATCGATTGTGGCGCCGCCGATACACGAACCGCGAGATGCGGGCCGAAGCGACTCGTATGGTGGGGTGATGGTGCGGCATACCAATGTGCCGAACTGGCCGGTAACGCTCAATCAGGTGCGCCTGCTGATAAACGATGTGTTGGCAGTGAAGCCGGATCTCGTGCATCTTTTTAAGCCGAAGGGGTATGGTGGGCTGGCGGTATTGTGGTTGGCACGTCGGCTGCCGCTGGTGGTTGATACCGATGATTGGGAGGGTTGGGGTGGCTGGAATGAGCTACTGCCATACTCGATGGCGGCCAAACGGCTATTTGCCTGGCAGGAAGCGGATCTGCCACGGCGAGCGGCCGCAGTAACAGTTGCAAGCCGGACACTCGAAACGCAGGTGTGGGGTGCGGGTGTGCCGCGTGGTCGGACCTTCTACCTGCCGAATGGGGCGGATATCGTGGCGCAACCGGCACAAGGCGACGGGCGGACGGTTTTGTTGTATACGCGCTTCTGGGAGCTGGATCTGCACGAGGTGACGGCTGCGCTGGTGGTGATCGCGGCACAGCGACCGGATGTGCGATTGGTTCTGGTTGGGCGTGGTGAGCGTGGTGAAGAGCAGCAGCTCTTGACGTTGGCAGAGCGTGCCGGGGTGCGGCAGATGATCGAGTATCGCGGCTGGCTTGAGCCGGATGCCATACCGGCGGTGATTGCAAGCACTGATGTGGCATTGGTGCCGGTTGAAGATACGCTGATCAACCGGGCACGATGTTCGGCCAAGCTTCTCGAGCTGATGGCTGCCGGTTTACCGGTTGCCGGCTCACGCGTCGGGCAGATGAGTGAATATATTACCCATGGCGAGAGCGGGCTCCTGGCGACTCCGGGTGATGCCGGCGCTCTGGCGCAAGCGGTGCTGACGCTGCTGGCGGATGCATCGTTACGGGCGCGGCTTGGTGGCGGTGCGCGGCAGGCGGCGGCGGCGTATAGTTGGGATCGATTAGCACCGATTGCCGAGCAGGCATACCGTATGGTGCAGGGTGGGAAGCAGCGCTATACTGGATCGGCAACATCGTGATCTTCAGGGGTGATCGGGGGCGTCTGTGTTAAGCCTGAGAGATTTTGTGCATTTACCACAGATCGAGCCATTGTTTAGCCGGTTGGCGACCGATACGCCGGGGCTGATCGTAGTAGCCGGGCTCGATCGGCAGCCGGTGGGTGCTGCCGGTGATCTGCCGTTGCCAAGTGGCCGTGGGGCATTGTTGCGCATGCTGCTGTGGAGTATTATGGAAGCCAACCCAACGGCGCATGCCAGCATTGTAAGTGATGATCAGGGATTACTGCGGGTTCCGCGCGGGTTGCGCCGCCGGGTCCGGCAGTGGATCGGCCAGCCGGGGCAGACGATGGCCGATCGCATTGCCACGGCGGCCAGCCTGCGGCCGGATGTTGTGGTCGTTGACGAACTGACCTCAGAAACGATCCTGGCGGTTGTTGCAGCGGCCAGGCAGGGGGTGGGCATCCTGACGCAGATCGATACGATTGTGCGTGGTGGTGGAGTTGTATGGCAACTATACGATATAGGGTTGGCTGCCGACGCTCTGCTGCCGTTGTTGTGGGTGGTGTCGGTGCAGCGATTGCCGCAGCTATGCCAGGCATGCCGCCAACCGCTTGTGCCTGATGCCGCACAGTTGGCACGGATCGCGCAATTACTGCGGCGGGTGGGCCAACCGATCCCTGAAGAGCGCACGTACTATACCGCACTGGGGTGCGAGGCATGCGGTGGAAGTGGCCGGGCGGGGGATATCGCGGCATTCGATATCTTTCGTGCCGACGGTACGGCAGCAAGCCCGTTGGCACTGCCAAGCCTGATGGCGCTTGAGAGCTATGCACTCGAACTTGCGGCACACGGGTATGTAGCGCTTGTGGATGCACTGGATCTGGAGTATGACCAGTTGCGTCATGCGCAGCGGCTTGTGAGCCGCAGTGCCCAGGCGCTCGATCAGAGTGCGAGCATTCTGCAACGCAAAGTGGCTGAACTTGAAGCGGCGAACCGCGTGCTGCAACTCCGCACCGAGGCATTGATGTCGCTTGAGGCGATTGCACAGGCACTGACGGGGGCAGCGAGCCTGAGCGACATGGCGGCGCGTGTATGCCGCCATGCCCGTGAATTGTGCGGTGCCGATCGGGCGGTACTGTATATGTTTCTCGAAGATGGAACAGCTGAAATCCTGGCCGTCAACGGCTGGTCGAGCGATCTGATCGGGGAGCGGCTCGCTGCAACTGAGGTACAGGGCGACGCCGGCCTGCGCAGTGCGGCGATCTTCCCCCACTGGCCGCCGGGTGTGCCGCAGCAGCATGCCGATGTTGCCGGTGGAGCGCTGCGAGCCGGGTTGCGGGTACCGCTGTTGGCCAACGATGTGCCATTCGGCATGATGATTGTTCACTCGACGCGCAAGAAGCGCTTTCAACCGGGCGAAGTCGCGCTCCTGCAGACCTTTGCCAATCATGTGGTGCTTTCGATCCAGCAGAGCTGGCTGATCTACCAGTTGGAAGAGAAGATCCATGCGCTCGAACTTGCCCAGACAGCCCTGGTGGCCAAGGAGCGGATCGATCGCGAGCTGGAACTAGCCCGGCAGGTGCAGCAGAGTGTCTTGCCACAAGTCTTCCCGCAGATCGTCGGGATCACCTTTGCGGCACGCAGCCAGCCGGCGCGGCGTGTTGGCGGTGATCTGTACGATGTGCTTGATCTTGGCGACGGGCGGGTAGGCCTGATGATCGCTGATGTATCGGACAAAGGCATGCCCGCTGCATTATATATGGCGCTGGTGCGTAGCCTGGTGCTAGCCGAATCGCAGCGCGAACTCTCGCCGCGTGCGGTGCTCGTGAATGTCAACCGGCTGTTGCGGCGGCTTGGTGAACCGCACATGTTTGTGACGGTATTCTATGGTGTTGTGCAGGTAGCGACGCGGCAATTGACCTTCTGTCGTGCGGGGCACGACTACCCGCTGCTCTTACGGGATGGAACATCCTTCCGGCTTGAAGGGCGTGGCATGGTACTCGGCGCATTCGACGATATTGCAGCGATGTTGAGTGAAGAGTCGATCGATCTGCATGAGGGTGATCGGCTGGTATTGTATACCGACGGCCTCACCGATGTGTTGAATCCGGCGCATGAGCGGTTTGAGTTCGATCGGCTGGCGGATGCCTGCCAGGCCTATGCAGCACTCGAACCGGAAGCATTCTGCAATGCGTTGCTGGCCGACCTGGCCGACTACCAGGGTGGGGCCGAGCAATATGATGACATGACGCTGCTCGTGATGGGGATCGCATGAATGGGCGAGGTGTCGATGAGTGAGCAGATACAACCGGGTCGTTTGATACCACCAGTTGGTGGGGTGATTCCGACGGAAGACCCGGCGGCGGCGTTGCGTTTCTGCCGGGATCTGGCGTTACTGATCGGGCAGCAGCCGCTACCGTTGCCGGTTACGGCACAACCGGAAATCTCGGTAGTAGTGCCGGTGTATAACGAGCAAGAGAATCTGCCGGAGCTCTACCGGCGGCTGGTGGCGGTACTTGATGCGCAGGGGATGCGCTACGAACTGATCTTTGTAGATGATGGCAGCCGTGACGGATCACGCGGGTTGTTGCACAGCTATGCGGCACACGATCCGCGGGTAGTGGTGGTAGAACTGGCCCGCAACTTCGGCCATCAGGTAGCAATCAGTGCCGGATTGGATCATACGGTTGGGGCGGGGGTGATTGTGATGGATGCCGATCTGCAGGATCCGCCGGAGGTATTACCGCTGTTTATCGAGCGCTGGCGCGAGGGGCACGATGTGGTGTACGCGATCCGGGCACGGCGGAAGGAGCGCTGGCTTTTGCGGCTGGCATACCGGATCTTCTACCGGATGTTGAAGCGCGTAGCGGCGATCCACATCCCGCTTGATGCCGGTGATTTCTGCATCATGGATCGGCGGGTGGGTGGGCTGGTGTCACCCAGGCCCGGGGGGGACAGCCGTGGGGGGGGGCTTGGCA
>CALLZL010000118.1 GCA_937859575.1 uncultured Chloroflexota bacterium | reverse complement strand
ACTGGCGGGTTCGTTTGCCAGTGCGACACCGGCTGCCAGGTGCCCACCGGCCGAAAAGCCCAGCATACCGATCCGATCGGGCCGCACGCCCCATTCGGCCGCCCGCTGCCGCACCAGGCGGATCGCCTGCTGGCCGTCGGCAAGCGCCAGCGGCCAGTGAGCCGCCATGCGATCGCGCAGCCGCTCCATGATCTGCAAGCGCTCCTGCAAAAAGATCTGGTCGTCGTCGGAGGTTTCGATCACCCGGTATTTCAGCACGAATGCCGCAATACCACGGGCCGTCAGCCAGTTGGCCACTTCAACCCCTTCGTGATCGACGGCCAGGAAGTGATGGGCACCGCCGGGTGCCACCACCACACCGGTGCCGGTGGCATTACGCGGCAGGTAGAGCGTCAGTGTCGGAGTCACGACATTGCGTGTAATGCGGTGCGGCCATGGTTCGCGGAAGATATAATCCTTCTCACGCTGCCGCCAGTTCTCCGATCCGGGTGCCTTGCCCGGCCAGAGTGGGATGGTCCCGCTCATGGTGTTCCTTTCACCGCGACTGCCGGATCTGATTCGCGAACCATACGCCCGGCAGGGGTCAGCTCGATATCGTAGATTCGCCCACGGCAGCACAGCCGCATGGCAAGGCGCTGCCAGCCGGCGGGCAACAGCCCCGCGTGGGCAAATGTCAGCCCGGCGTCGCCAAGGCGTACGCCGCAGCAGCCGAAGATCAGCGCCTGCAACAACCCGCCCGCACCGGTCACGAAGGTGCAGAAATCCTGGTCGGGGGTCTCCGAGAAGCTGTGGAACGGTGGGCGCAGATTGTGCTGGTAGCTCTGCCGCAGGTAGCTGCCGAGCTGGGCCTGATCACCGGCTGCGGCCGCCAGGATCGCATGGATGGCATAGGTCATCGCCGGGCCATGGGCAGCATCGACGCGTGTAGCGTAGTAGGCGGCATTGTTGGCCGCTACATCAGCCGGTAACGGCCATTCGAGCGGGAAGGTGAGCAGCACCACATCAGCCTGCTTGATGATCTCGTCGGTATACCCGGTATACTCCAGTGTGATACGGCGTTCGGCATCGAACGGCAGGTGCAGCCGCTCGGCCACGTGCGCCCATGTGGGTGGCACATTCTCACCCAGCAGTGCGGCGGCCTGCACCGCCAGTTGCAGGCAACGCGCCGCACTTGCATTCGTCCAGGCATTATCATCGATATGCAGCGCATACTCATCGGCCGCCTGGACATCGCAAATATGGTAGACCCGTTGCGGGTCGGCGGGATCCGGAGCCGGCGTCACCCGGCTCGCCCAGAAGTTGGCACATTCGCGCAGCACCGGCCAGCCACGCTCGCGCAGCCAGCCGATATCGGCGCTGGCCTGCCACCACTGCCAAACGGCCAGCGCCACACAGGCCGTGATATGCTGCTCGTATTGGCCACACGGCGCCCAGTCGGGGGTCGTTTCCACTCCCAGGTCATCCCCTTCCCAGGGGAACATGGCACCCGCGTACCCATACTGGCGTGCCTTGGCACGGGCACCGTCGAGCCGATCACAGCGGTACTCAACACACCCCTGGGCCAGTGCGGGGTGTGTGAGCAACACCGGCGGGGAGATCCATGTCTCGGCATCCCAGAAGATATGGCCGCCATAGCCGCGCGACGAAAGCCCCATTGGCGAGACGCTGAAGCCGCTGCCGGCGCGCAGGCTGCTGAGCGTGGTGGGCGCGCTCTGCGCCAAAGGCATGACCATACTCAGCAGCCTGCGCGCCATGCGCGGCCTGCCGGGCTTCGTCGTCACCGTCGATCTCAATCGCCCCTTCCCAGAGGGTGGCCCAGGCCACTGCATGCGCCGCATACACCGCATCATACCCGGCAGTCGCGGCATGCCGGGCATGCATCAGCCCGCTCGCAAGATCATGCCGGCCGACAGTCACAAAGCGCGTCAGTGTATAGGTTGTATCGGCATGCGCATGAAACTCCAGCAGGGCACCACTGCGGCACGGCGATTCGATAAACGTGTGTGTCAGTGCCCGATACGCTCCCTCTAGCTGCACCAGGGTTGCAATCACCACCGAGGTGTCGCGCTGCACCGGGCCGGCCAGTATGGCCCAGCCGAGCTCGGCCAGCCCGGCGGCGGTGGTATGGAGCGGTTCATGCACCAGATCGTCGCGCCGCAGATCACCGCGCCATTCATCACACAACGCCATGATCTTGAGTGGCCCGCTGAAGCGTGGCGTCATCACGATCCGCTGCACCGCCAGGCCGGGGGCATGGCGGCAGGCAAACATCGTTGTTGCCAGATCAATCCGCTGATCGCCGTCATGCCAGCGGTAGCGCGTCGTCAGCGCCGCCGTATCCATGGCCAGATCCTGGCTGTAGTCGCGGATCAGTGTCGTGTTGCGATCCAGGCCGCTCAGCCAGCGCAGGCCGTTGTGGAGATCAAGTGCAAAGAAGCCCGGCAGGCGCGCCCGTACCGTATCGGCCGGGTCGGTGGCACGCGTATAGAGATCCGCCAGATGGCAATCGCCGCTGCCGATCCCCAGCAGATCTCCAGTCG
Organism: uncultured Chloroflexota bacterium; assembly: GCA_937859575.1. Taxonomy (GTDB): domain Bacteria; phylum Chloroflexota; class Chloroflexia; order Chloroflexales; family Roseiflexaceae; genus CALLZL01. Next base: position 892 of record CALLZL010000118.1, on the reverse strand, counting down.
CGCCAAGATACCCATTGGCAACGAATGTCGGTGTATATGGCCCCAGCAAACGATCGGTCGCAAGAGTCCAGTTCGACATACGCCCTCCTTGTTCTGCATCATTGCAGTGTATCGCTGCCAGTATAGCGCAAGGGTACGGGCCGCAGAGTTACGGCGTGCTTCCGTTATGTTGTGGGTTGGTGCTATAAGAATTGCGGCAGCGGAAAGGTTGCAATGATTGCGGATTCGTACGCATGGATTGCATCAGCCAGCACGTACCTGATAGGTTGCACCCGCCTCGGCCGCGACCTGCACCACGACACCGCTTGCCACGACGACACCGCCCTGCGCGAGTTGGATAGCATGCGGCGCTTGCACACGGCACATCCCGCCACGGGTCGCATGGATCATCGCCGCAGTCAGCCGGCCGGATGCCCACTCGATATCGACGACGAAGCCGCCGTGTGCCCGCAGGCCGCGCACACGCCCCTGCGGTATGGCGCTCGGCAACGCCGGTAGCAGCCGGATCGCGCCGGTGTGGCTCTGCAACAGCAGCTCGGTGATGCCGGCGGTCGCGCCGAAGTTGCCGTCGATCTGGAAGGGTGGATGCGCGTCGAACAGGTTGGCATACACCCCGCCGCCCGACATATAGGTCTCGCGATCTTCCACCAGTGTCAGCATATTGCGCAACACAGCATAGGCGTGATCGCCGTCGGCAAGGCGTGCCCAGAAGTTGATCTTCCAGGCCAGCGACCAGCCGGTGCCGCCGTCGCCGCGCAGCTCCAGGGTGCGCTTCGCCGCCGCAAACAGATCGGGCGTGCCCTCAGCGGTGATCTGCCGGCCGGGATGCAGCCCGTACAGATGCGAGACATGGCGGTGTTGCGGATCGGGAACCCGCAGAACCCCATCTTCT
>CALLZL010000117.1 GCA_937859575.1 uncultured Chloroflexota bacterium | reverse complement strand
CAGGATCAATCCGCGATCGGCCGGGTTGCGGCCACCCTACTGCTTGACTGGATTGAGTTGGGGCAAAAGCCACCGCTCCATACCGTCAGCGCAACCTATCTGGTCGTGCGGGGGTCAAGTTTTGTGGGCGAGCACACCACCACGCACTTTGTCTCTGATGGGCGCTATGATCCCGAACGCTGGCAGGCACAGTTGGCCCATGATCTCGTACAACGGGTGATCTACCCCACCACACTGACCGAAGCCGATCTCCCGGAGGCCATCTGGCCGGGGATAACGATACTGGTGCAGGCGCTCGATGCGACCATCAAGGGTGTCGAGCCACCCACCCTGCCGGCGGATCTCTGGATCTCGGCGTTGCGCTTGACACAGGGTGGTGAATTAATGAACTCGCTGGTCGATGTGCTGCATCAGGCCAGCAGGCAACGCATTGATGCCGGGGCCTTTGCCGCGGCAGAGCGAGTGACACACTGGTTATTGTCATGCCAGCGGCAGATGAGTCTTGAAGAGGTACGGGCCCAGAATGCTCGTCTCGAACAAGAGAGCCAATACCTCTATCGCGAGCGAGCGTTGCTCAGCCAACTCACAGCAGCCTCACGCAGCGTCCGTCAGATTGACTGGTTGAGTCCGTCGGCGGCGGATTGGGGAACGCTGGCACTCTGGGCAAACACAGCCGATGGGCTGCTGGTCGATATGATCTATTCACGCCCCACTGGCTTGCAGCATGTGGCCGAGCTTGTGAAGCCAGCACGCTTTCCGGCAACGGAGTGGATCTCACCGGAGGTGCGCGACAACCTTGAGTATCATATCAAGATCGCACCGATCGTGGCTAATGGTCGCCGTTGGGGCTATCTGGCGTATGCTGAGCGTGAATTCGTCAGCTATACCGTGACACTGAGCAGTCGTATCGATAGTATCGCAGCCGGCTTAGCGCGTGAAGAGCTACTCATGCTCCTGCAACAGCGTCAGACGACGCTTCAGGATTCCTACGAGCGCGAACGCAGTTTGTCGGAAACAGTACGCGAATTGGGCTGCCCGCTTATTCCATTGCGCCGGGGCGTGCTGCTGGTGCCGCTGATTGGGACGATTGATTCGGCGCGGGCGGCACAGATACTCGAACAGGTACTTGAGGGGATCAGCCGCGAGCGCGCCGAACGGGTGCTCCTGGATATCACCGGTGTTCCCCTGGTGGATACGCAGGTCGCGGCGGCGCTCCTGAGCACCGCGCGTGCGGCAAGCCTGTTAGGCGCACACCTGACGCTGGTCGGCATACGGCCCGAGATCGCACAGAGTATTGTCGGCCTCGGCATCGACCTCCGAACTATTACAGCCCATCCGACGCTCGCAGCGGCGCTCGAATGGCTGGATCGGCGGGTGTGATCGACGACCCATCATGATGGTTTCGGACGCAGCATGTCCATCCACCCTCCCGTACCCTACCGGTCACGAGAACGCACACCGCCCTATGGTAGAATAGCCCTTTATGCCTATGAAAGAAGCACCATGAATCGCGGAATCTGGTATGCAGTCGGCGCCTATATGCTGTGGGGGATCCTGCCGATCTATTGGAAGGCGCTCCTGCATGTGTCGGGAGTACAGATCACCAGCCATCGCATCATCTGGGCATTTCTGATTCTGCTGATTGCCGTGTTTGTCTTGCGGCGCGGCCGAGAACTCCTGAGTGCGGTACAGAATCCACGGATCCTGCTGGCCTACTCGGCCACCGCCATTCTGATCGCGATCAACTGGGGCGTCTATATCTGGGCCGTCAACGCCAATCTGATTATCGAAACCAGCCTGGGGTACTATATCAATCCGCTGCTCAGCGTCCTGGTGGGGGTGATCGTCCTGCGCGAGCGGTTGCGCTCCCCGCAGTGGCTGGCGATCGGCATTGCGGCCGCCGGTGTTATCTACCTGACACTGACCTACGGCCGACTGCCGTGGGTAGCGCTCACACTGGCATTCTCGTTCACGATCTATGCCCTGATCAAGAAGAAGATAGCACTTGATGCGTTTCAAGGGCTGACGATCGAGACCGGCGTGTTGCTGGTGCCATCACTGGTGCTGGTGTTGCTGAGCGAGGCCGGCGGTGGTGGCCCGTTTCTCAGCGGCGATCTCGGCACCACCATGCTGCTGATAGGTGCCGGCCTGGCAACTACCGCGCCGCTGCTGCTGTTTGCCCTGGCCGCGCAGCGCATCTCACTCTCGCTGATCGGTATTCTGCAATACCTCTCGCCAACAATGCAGTTCTTGCTGGGCGTCTTCCTCTACCACGAACCATTCAGCCACAACCAACTGATCGGTTTCTCGCTCGTATGGCTGGCACTGGTCGTGTTCGGCGCGGAACGGCTCGCCGCCGCACGGGCACGCCCGGCGGCGACTTCAGCCTGAGAGCACCGGCCCATGCTTAGCCGAGCAGCGGCTTGACCACCTGCCACACGGCTGCACCACCATCGGCAAGCGGCAGCAGCGGCGCACGCGGCGAAGAGTGCGGTAAGCCGGCAAGGTGCGGTAGCAACGCCTTCAGTGCCGGAATG
>CALLZL010000116.1 GCA_937859575.1 uncultured Chloroflexota bacterium | reverse complement strand
GCCCGGGGCGCGGTGATATACGGGCGGGCGGCGGAAATCGGTCGATCGCCGCCAAACCGGCGGCCAAAAACGGGGGCGGGATTACTCCTGCCGGGCCCGCCGGTCAGATCGGCGGCGATCCAGCGCGCCTGCCAGTCGTCGCGTTCGAGCAGCCCCATTTCCCACCAGGCCGGCGCACTCACCGCACGGTTGCCGGCGTCGTCGCTGACTTCAACCTGCCACCAGAGCTGCCGGCGCGATGTGAGCGGTGCCCCGGCGTAGGCGATCTGGGTTGAAGCAGCTGATTCGACGATCCCACTATCCCAGAGCAGATCACGCCCGGCCGTCAGGTCAGCGGCACTGGCGGCAACCGTCAGGCGGTAGGCTACCTGGCGAGTGCCACGCCGCTCACTCGCGAGCTGCCAGCTCAGGCGCGGCCGGATGATATCGAGGCCACGCGGGTTGTCGAGGTATTCGCAGCGCAGATTGGTGATTGTTAGTGTCATGGCTCCCTCAGCGGTAGTTCTACCGGGCTCCCGCCTGTGGCAGCCGAGCGCCGGATGGCTAGAATGAGCTCCTGATCGAGCCGCCCCTGCTGCGGCCCATACGAGGGTGGAGTGTTGCTGTTCACAGCATCGACCAGGCTACGGATGCAGCCCGCTACGCCGATCTCGTCGTCGTGCCACTGTGGCCCATGCCCCTGGATCCGTGGCACAAACGGGTTATTCCAGGTGACAATCGGTTGTTCGGCGGTGCCGGTATGCGCAACGATTGCAACAAGTGCACCGCCGTCTACCCGTTCCCAGCGTCGTTCGATCGTGATAAACTGCGGTGCTTCCCCACCGGGTGCCAGCAGCGAAAGGCGCTCTTCGACATCAAGGCCGACGCCGATGGTGATCCCCATGCCGCGCTCGGCAAGGAACCGGCTGCTACGCCACCAGCGCAACGGCGAATCATAGCCGACACTCGTCCAGTGGAAGATGCCGATCCGGCCGTCGTCGAACTCGATCAGCCCATGCTCCTGGGTTTCGTTGCGCGCACCATGATCGCCGGCAATCCGGCTATAGTAGGGTGCCAGGCCATAGGTATGTACCGCACCGCTTACGCGTACCGGTCGCGCATCGAAACCCAGGTAGCTGCGCATGACACTGATGCCATGGTATCCATGGCCGCCAAAATCGTTGAATGCACTATGCACCCGGCCAAACAGCCCGCTGGCGATCAGGCGCAACTTGATTTGCTCAAGCGGCCGGCGATGGAACTGCTCGGCGACTTCGATCCATACACCGCGCCGTTCTGCAGCAGCAATGATCGCATCAGCTTCGGCGAGATCATGGGCGATCGGGGTTTCGAGCAGAACATGCATACCGGCCTCGACGGCTGCCAGGCCAACCTGGCCGTTGGCACCGTAGTTGACGCTGACAATGCCGATCTGTGGCGCGGCTTCGTCCATCAGGCGTTGCATATCGGTATAGTGCGGTACCCCCAATGCTGTGCCGAGGCGGCTTGCCGATGGTTCGCTACGGCCCCAGATACCGACAAGTTGCAGATCCGGCATGGCCTGCAGCAGCGGTGCATACAGATAACTCGACCGCCGCGCCGTGCCAATGATCGCAACCCGTAATGGCTGATCTGTCATGCGAGGTTCCTTCGCTATGAGAACGGTTGTAAGGTCGGGGTGATCACCAGTTCGGGAACACTGGCGCGTGGGGGTAGCGCGGCAACAAAGGTCACGGCGGCGGCGATATCCTCGGGGCGCAGCATGCGGGCGCGATGTTCGTCGCTCACCGGTGTCGGGCGTTGCGCCAGGAGTGGTGTGTCGATCTCGCCCGGCGAGATCGTACAGGCTCGGATTCCGTTGGCACCTTCTTCGATACCAATCACACGGGTTAGCGCCATGAGGGCGCTCTTTGCCGCACTATAAGCGGCACCGCCCAACGAACTCGGTCGTAGCCCGGATGTCGATGAAATACAGATCACCAGGCCGTCGTGCTGGCGGCGCATATGGGGCAGTGCGGCATGAATGATATTGAATGCACCGGTCGCATTTACATCCATAAGGTAATCCCAGTCTGCGGGGGCCAGTTCTTCCAGACGCCGGCGCGGAATATTGACGCCCGCCGCTTGTACCAGGATATCGAGCCGGCCGAACTCGGCGATGACATGCGCGACCAGTTCGGCAGCTTGCATCCGGTCGGCAATATCAGCCACACGGGTTTGGATCGCCGTATCGGCAGCCGTGGCGGCAAGCGCCTCAGCGCGCCGGCCGGCGATCGTCACCAAGGCACCGGCATCTGCCAGGGCATGCGCTACTGCTGCCCCAACGCCAGAGCCGCCACCGGTGACAAGTACCACTCGGTCTTTGAGCTCCATTGATCAATCCTTTGCTCGAATGGGAAGACGCCCGCTACTATACCACGAAAGAAAGCCCGCTGTTGCCGCATAACGGCAACAGCGGGCTTTCGCGACCGAGTAAGAATAAGCGGCCGGCAGTTCGTATGAGCGCCGGTCACATCTGGTGATCACGTCGCGACCGACGCCCATTCATCATAGCGGCCGGCGAGCGTCTCGTGCAGGGCGGCATGGCGCGTGCCGAGCGCTGTGATCTTTTCGATATCCCCGGTGTGGCTGGCCTGGTCGATCTCGGCCTCAAGTTGTTTGATATCGGCTTCGAGGGCGGCAATTTCACTCTCGATCGATGCCAGCCGCCGCTGTCGCCGGCGTTCGTCTTTGTCGCGCTGGCCATTGCTGGTTACCGCGATAGCCGCAACAGCCGGCTCGGCAGCCTTCGCCGGTGTCGCTACCCTGGGTGGTTCGCGGCGTGGGGGTTCGCGCTGTTCGCGCTCGGCGACATACTCGCTATAGGTACCGTTGAAGGCGTCGATCGTGCCGTCTTGCACCATCCAGATCGTGTCGGCCACTGCATCGACGAAGTAGCGATCATGTGACACAAACAGGATCGTGCCGTTATATTCGTTGAGCACGGTTTCGAGTGCCTGGCGAGCATCGATATCAAGGTGGTTGGTCGGCTCGTCGAGCACCAGCAGATTTCCCCCCAACAGGGTTAGCTGTGCGAGTGCCACCCGGCTACGCTCGCCGCCCGAAAGATCGCCGATGCGCTTGAAGACATCATCACCGCTGAAGAGGAAACGCCCAAGGAGC
>CALLZL010000115.1 GCA_937859575.1 uncultured Chloroflexota bacterium | reverse complement strand
CCAACACCAACCCCCGTGCCAACCGCCGTGGACAAGGACAAAGGTTGCCATCTGGTATACCTCCTGGAAGAGTGCGTGGATGGAGCCAGTTACATTTTGGTGATCGCCTTAGTGATCAGGATCTCCCTTTCATAAGGCCCTGAGAAAATGGAGTATTGCTTCGTTGACCTGGTCCGGCGCCTCCATGTTGGCCATGTGCCCTGCACCTGCGACGATGACTTTCTGTGCATACTGAACCTGCTGCGCGAGAATATCAGACATCGCCAGCAAGTCCGGCACATCGTTGTCTCCAACGATAATCAATGTTGGCGCCGTGATCTGGCTCAATCGATGGATTGCGTATGGCTCGATAAAGCGCGCAGGATCCGCATGCACGAAATGCCATCCTGAATAGTCGACCATGTTCTGTCTCAGACGCGCGGCAACCATTGGTTGACGAAACGCTTGAGCAAAAAACGGGTGAGCAAGCCAGGTCTCTTTAGCCGCCTGCGTACCGTCTTGACTGGCCTGCTGCCGAATTGCGCCCATGAGAGCCGAGTGTTCTGGCGACCAGGAAAATCCACTAAACCCGCTATCGATCAAGATGAGTGCTCGAACGGTATCTGGGTAGGTCAGCGCACAATCGACAGCAACGGCGCCACCCATCGACAGCCCGACCAGGGAGGCTGCCTCAACACCCAGGTGGTTCAGCAAGGTCCGCAGATCTTCGCTGTGGGAATAGCTGTTCTGCGTGGGGAGGCTGGACTGACCGAAACCACGCATGTCGTAACGGATGACGTGATAGTGCTGGGCAAGGTACTCGAATTGGTCATCCCACATGCGGGTGTCCAGCGAAAAGCCGTGTACGAGAACCAACGGAAATCCGCTGCCAGCAGTTTCGACGTAGAGTTGAGCCTCGTTCGTTTCCACAAAGCGACGATGTATATCCATAGATAATGATCTCCTCAATTATGACGCTTACGATGGTGTATGAGCCGCCGAACTAGGAAATGACCTGCATCTCCGCAGCCCCATTGTCCGACAGATAACCGTCGCCCGTGTAGGCTATCGCTTCTGTTAAGCCCGTTTCGGATGCATCGGTGCAGGCGAAGATCCCCTGGTGGGGTGCTTGATTGCGTGGTGCTGTGCGTATCGTAGCACGCGTCGCAGCCATATACAACGAGAGCTACGTTTGCCGCATGATGACCCTCCTGATCGTGACGCTGTTCCCGGAGCGGCGAGATCGCAGCACTCACCACCCTTCCGCCTCCTTGGTGGCCCTGGCTAGCGGCCAGGCTCGGGCTGCTCAAAGTAGCTGCGGGCGACATGATCGCCGTACAGTGGTGGATTATCCATTCGCCCAGCGCCTGGCGGATGGAATCTGACTGACCTATTTCATCCACCATCACCGATGCCCCTGCCCACCCTGGCTGCTATGGTGCAGCCAGGGTTTTGTTGTGTTCGCAGGAGCGGGATATGCGTGTGCTTGTTCTTCCGTACCGTCGCTGGCTCGATGATCACTGGCGGCGTGCCCTGGTCATCGGGAGCATCCTGATCAGCCTCGTGCTGGCGCTGTTCCTGGCGGTGCCGCCGGCGCACGCCGATTCGCCCTTCAATGACCCGGCGTACCAGCGGCCTGCGGGTGGCGGCACGGCTGGGAGTGCAGCGAGCGCCAGCTCATCTGCTAGCGCAGCCCTGCCTGCCATCCCCACCGGCTATCGTGAACTGCCTCCGCCGCTGCTCACCATTGCGCGGACGCGGGCGAACACCGTGACTGCGCTGGAGCCGCCTCAGCAGCAGGCGCCTGACACGAACCCCAACAACCCGCTGGCCTGGATCAGCCTCGGGCTGAACCCGGGCAAGTGGCTGCTCGACTCGGTGCTCGGCGCGACGACCGGCATCATCTACTCGCTCGCCTCGGTATTTGAGGTGCTCGGGCGCTTCGGCAATGGCCAGGTGGTCGACCTGACCGGCAGCATCAACAGCGCCTCGGACACGGCCTTCAACATGCTCTTCACCACCCCGGAGAACCTGACGATCAGCTGGCCGGGGGCGTCGGGCCTGGGCAGCCCGCAGGCAATGCACAACATCATGCGCCAGGTCGCGCTCTCGATCCTGGTGATCGTCTGCACCTACCGGGCCGTCTTTGTGCTCACCGGCAACAGCTTTCGCAGCGGGCTGACCGATCTGCTGATCACCTTTATCGGCGGTGTGGCCGGCATCCAGGGCGCCTGGTGGTTCTGCTCGCTCTTTGTGCGGGCCGGCAACATCATCACCCAGGCGGTGCTCCAGAACGCCTTCGGCGCCGGGCTGAACAACTGGATCCCGCTCGACCCGGCCACCTACTACTGGAGCAATCTGAGCGGCATCCAGGGCGCAAGCCTGGCGATCGCTCTGGTGACGATCGCCTACTGGGCGATCCTGGCCCTGCTCGCGCTCCACGCAATCGCGCGCATCGTGATGGTCAACCTGATGCTGATCGTCAGCCCGCTCGCCGGTCTGGCGATCGCGACCGGCAGTGGCTGGAACTACGCGCGAGTCTGGTTCTTCCGCTTTGTGGAGCTGCTGGCGACGCCGCTGATCTGGGGGGCGACGCTCGGCTTCGCCCGCTCGCTCATGAGCGGGTTCGGCGCAGACACCCACCCCATCCTGGGGCCGATCCTGGCGATCTTCGCCATGGCGATGGTCTTCAAGGCGCCGAAGATGCTTGGCTTCGCCGCTCAGGAGGCGGTCACCGGCGCGCGCATGATGCTTCGGATGGCTGAGCGGGCAACCTTTGCCTCGGTGATGGCGGGCGGTGCCGCCGGCGCGGCTGCCGGCGCGGCCGCGGCGAGCAGCGAGCAGGCGCCGACGATCTACGTCGATATGCGCGGCGCAGCGGCGGGGACATCCGGCGGATCGCGCCAGGAGTGGGATGGCCCGTCCTTCGGCGCGCCTCCAGCGCAGGCCGCCCTGCCACCGCCCGCAGGACCGACGATCATCGACCAGGAGTAGCGCCATGCAGGCCCTGATTGCCCTCTCCCCGCTGATCATCCGCATCCTTAAGATCGCCGTGCCGGTGGTGATTGGGTTGCTGTTGCTGCCAATCATCGCCGCCTCAGCTATTTTGAACAAGAGCACCGTCACATGGCCGGTGGTCGCCCCGACGCAGGTGGCCGCCGGCCAGACCGCCTACCTGGCGACGGGCTGGACGATCAGCAGCCCGTTTGGCTGGCGCCCAAACCCAGATAGTCCCAGCGAGTGGGAGCTGCACGACGGGATTGACCTGGCCGGGCCGATGTTCTGCGATGGCTGCGCCGTGCCGCCGATGGGCGACATCGCGGTGGTCTACGTCGGCTGGGATCAGCCCTATGCCGTTGAGCCGCAGAACGCCGGCGCCGGGGTGGTGGTCGATATGACTCTCCAGCACCCAGAGGAGTCTGGCGCGATCCTACTCCGCTACGGCCACCTGCAGCCCTACCAGGTGTGGGTGCGGACGCAGACCTGCACCCAGACCATCGACTGTCCCGACTATCAGGACGACGACAGCGGCTCAGTCTCGGTCTCTTGCCCTGGCGAGCTTGTGCAGGTTGATGGCAGCGGCGCGACCCGCAGCTATCTCTACGCGACGCCGGGAGAGTGCCGTGCCAGCGTCGGCTGGCCCTCCGACTTCAGCCCCGATGGCCCGGTCGAGATCAGCTTTGACCAGCAGATCGCGCCCGGCGAGGCTTCATCCAACGCGGCAATTACCTTCCGGGCGCAGCGGCCACCGCCCCCGACGCCGACACCGCTGCCGACGATCACCCCGGCCGGCAG
>CALLZL010000114.1 GCA_937859575.1 uncultured Chloroflexota bacterium | reverse complement strand
ATGGGCGCGATATTCGTGGGCTCGATCTGGCCGAATACCGCCGCCATATCGGCCTGGTGCCACAGGCACCGTTTCTCTTCTCGGGCAGTGTGCTCGACAACATCCGCTATGGGCGGCCCGACGCAAGCGATGCCGAGGTCGTCGCGGCGGCACGCCGGCTTGGCGACGGCAGCTGGATCGATTCGCTGCCCAACGGCCTGCAGAGCGATGTCGGCGAGCGCGGCGCACGGCTCTCGTTCGGCCAGCGTCAGCTGGTGGCGCTGGTGCGGGTGCTGTTGCAGGATCCGGCGATCCTGCTGCTCGATGAAGCCACCGCCAGTATCGATCCACTCACCGAGTCGCAGATCCAGGCCGGCCTGGCAGCCGTGCTGCGCGGGCGCACCAGCATTGTGATCGCCCACCGGCTCTCGACCGTGCGTACCGCCGATCGGATTATTGTGCTGCGTCAGGGGCAGATCATCGAAGAGGGTGATCACGAACACCTGCTGGCGCAGCAGGGGCACTATGCCGAGCTGTATACCACCTACTTCCGCCATCAGGCGCTCGATTACCGACCCTGGGAGGAAGCGGACACCGCAGCGCCAAGCCGATAGCCGATACCTTAAGCGGAGGTGTCTATGCGAAGACAGTTTCTGCGGCGCGTGGCGACCCTGGCTGCCATCTTTGCCATGCCACTGCCGCTGAGCTCATGCGGCAGCGATACACTGACCCAACGCATCGCCCCGCTGAGCCGCGGCATTAACCTGAGCCACTGGTTTGCCCAGGGATCAAGTAGTGCGATCAGCCTGCGCGATACATACACCGCCGCCGATATGCAGCGCATCGCTGATCTTGGCCTGCGGCATGTACGTCTGCCGGTCGATCCGCTGCTGATCTTCGACAGCACAGCACCGAACGGGCTCAATACCGAGCGGATCGGCTACCTTGACGCGGCAATCGATCGCGCATTCGCCGCCGGTCTGGCGATCATTATCGATCTGCACCCGACAGAAAGCTTCGTTGCCCAACTACGCGATGATGATGCCTTTGTGGCGGCATTTGCGGCAGGGTGGCGGGCGCTGGCTGCTCATGTGAGCCGGCGCGACCCGGCACGGCTGTTCCTCGAAATCATGAATGAGCCGCATTTCGATGACTCGGCGCGCTGGAATCAGGTGCAGCACCGCCTCGCGCCCGCCATCCGCGCCGCCGCACCACACCATACCCTGATCGCCACCGGCGACAACTGGTCGGCAATCGATGG
>CALLZL010000113.1 GCA_937859575.1 uncultured Chloroflexota bacterium | reverse complement strand
GAGATACGTGACCTCGGTCGCTCCATCGACGTAGCCGACAGCACGATTCGGCAGTACTGCCTGCGCACGTTCAAGCCCTGTGTCGTGCATCCCGAGCGGCTCAAAGATTGCGTCGCGAAGAAAGCTCTCGTACGCCTGGCCGGACGCCTGCTCGATGATCATCCCCAGCAGCACATAGTTTGCGTTGCTGTAACTATAACTCTGGCCCGGCGCAAACAAGAGCGGCCGATCGCGCAGCGGCGCGACAATTTCCTCGGGCGTCGTCGCGAAGGGCTCCTGTGCCGCAAATGCGGACGTACCCGTGTAGTTCGGGATACCCGACGTGTGTGTGAGCAACTGATGGACGGTGATTGACTCCCAAGCCGGCTGGCAATCCGATAGGTAGCGGCAGGCTGCATCATCCACGTTAAGTGCGTTACGAGTCTGGAGTATGAGGATTGCCATCGCGGTGAACTGCTTGGTGATCGAGCCGAGTCGGAAGCGCGTCTCCGGGGTGTTCAGAACCGCATGACTTGCGTCCGCAAATCCATAGCCGGCGCGCACCAGGATCTTGCCATCCGACGCGACGAGCACGGTTCCGCTGAATCTACCTGCATCAACCAGGCCCTGCAGGTAGCGATCCATCTCTCGACCATCATCACTAATTGCTCCAGTGGGTGTTGGGAGCGACAAGCTGGTGGGTGTTGGGAGCGACAGGCTGGTTGGCGTTGGAGGCGGCGCGTGGACGATGGTAGCACGTAGCCCATCAGCGGTCACACGCTCCTGTTCAAGCTTTCCCTGAAGCGTAGTGATGGTCGCCGGCCAGTTAGGGGATGGGACTGGGCTCACCTGTGGCTGCGTCGCGAGCGGCGATGAGCATGAGACCAGGAAGAGAAGTAATGCGGTCAGCGGCAGTATCGTGCGGAAAAGAGTCACGCGGTAGGCTCCAGAGCGATAGGCGACTTCACGTCGCCGCTGCCAGTATGATGGTGCATCTTGCCGGGTCTCCGCTGAGTCACGGCTAAAATCTGTTTGAGGAAGTGATCCTACCAAACGTATAGTACGGAAGATCGTGGGTAAGCGCTATGGCGTGGAAGGCAACTGGACGGTTACTATCGTTCCATCGCCAGGCGTGCTTTGCATTGTGATTATGCCGCTGTGCTGTTCGACAATCCAGCGCGCAATCGCAAGGCCGAGCCCTGTGCCGCCCGGATGACGACCGCGCGCCGGGTCGGCGCGATAGAAGCGCTCGAAGACGTGTGGCAGGTCGTTCGAAAGGATGCCAACCCCAGTATCACGAATTATAATCTCCGCCCGACCGGCGTGCTGGCTGAGCCCCAGTGTCACGTTTCCGCCGGCAGGTGTGTATTTGATCGCGTTGTCGAGGAGGATGAGAACAAGCTGGCGCAGCCGGTCCTCATCACCCACGATCTGAATAGGTTCGAACGGGTCCAGCTTGAGCGTCTGACCATGCGCGAGCGACTGGGCCGTCTTGAACGTCTCCAGCACCACAGCGTCCAGATCCACGAACGCCCGCTGGATGCCGAACCCTGCGTCAGCGCGCGCAAGTGCGAGCAAGTCAGCGACCAGCCGCGTAAGGCGGAAGGTCTCGTGCTTGACCTCGCCGAGCACATCGGCGCGCTCGACCGCTGGTATCTCGGGGTGCTGCTCAAGGAACTCAAGGTTCCCCTGGATGACGGTGAGCGGCGCGCGCAGCTCGTGCGAGGCATCAGCGACGAACCGCTGCTGAGCGCGGGATGCCTCCTCAAGGCTCGCGAGCATAGCGTTGAAAGTCTCTGCTAGGCGCCCCAATTCGTCGCGCGTGGGTGGCGTCTCTACTCGGTGGGACGTATCTTGCGCATAGGCAATTGTCCTGGCTGTTTGCGTCATCTGGTCGATCGGTCGCAGGGCCTGCGCGGCTATGGCCCAGCCACCACCAAGCGCAGCTACCATGCCGACCAGCCCGATCACCAGCAGGCTGATGCGGAACGTGGTGATCGATGCGTCGAGCCGGCCAAGCGGGGTAAGCGCTACAACATAGCCAGTGGGAGAGCTGCCGATCGGTAACACATACGCTCGCCAGCGTTGGCCGGATCCACTGATAAGACCGAATTTCCCCTCTGGTATCGCGAACATCACGCCGAATCCAGGCGGCAGCCCTGCCAGCCAATCAAAGGCTGGACCAGCAGGGTTGGCAAGTATCATGCGCGGAGAGATCAAGGGAACCCCTTCGCCATCGACAGACGTCTCGCGAAGTATCCCTTGGCTGTCAAACAGCTGCAGCACGACCTCGATATTCGTGTTGTCGCTCGCGAAATGCAACTGGTCGCCGACGGAGGCAACGCCACTCGCAGCATGTGTGGCGCTTGTTATCAGCAGACGGTCACGGTCGTCATAGTGCCCACGCGTGTGCAACGCGTACGTGAGCAGGCTGACCAGTAGGAGGATGGCCGCGAACAGTCCACCATACCAGAGCGCCAGACGTCGACGGATGGACATCACGACTCCTCGCGCAAGATATAACCAGCTCCACGGATGGTGTGGACGAGCGACGGCTCACCCGCAGCGCCGAGCTTCTGGCGCAGTTGCTTGACGTAGACCTCGACGACATTGGTGTTGCCACCGAAGTCGTAACCCCAGACCTGTTCGAGAAGCTTCTCTTTTGAGAGTACCTGGTTAGGATGTAGGAGGAATATGTGCAGCAGTTTGAACTCCAGGGTGGTCAGGGTAATTGGCCGTTCACCGCGACGGGCGCTGTGCGCCCCGAGGTCGAGCATCAGGTCTGCAAAGCTCACGCGCTGTGGCTGTTCAGCCTGGTGGCGGCGAAGAAGCACTCGAACCCTGGCGAGCAAGACTTCGAAGGTAAACGGCTTGATGACGTAGTCATCCGCGCCTGTTTCCAGGCCGTGGATTTGGTCTGTCGGCGCGTCTTTTGCCGTAAGCAGAATGACTGGGATCTGCGGATCGGCGGCTCGCAGGCGGCGAAGCACTTCCAAGCCGTCCATCCCAGGCATCATGATGTCCAGGATAACCAGGTTCGGCGGCTGCTGACGGGCGAGCGTAAGCCCTGCCGCTCCAGAGGAGGCGACCGCAACGCTGAACCCCTCGTATGCCAGGCCGCGCCGCAGCATGGTCGTCATTGCGGGGTCGTCGTCAATAACAAGAATCTGCGACATGCTCGTGTCCTCGTGTTCGGATCTCCGCCGTCCACTCATCGTGAAACGTACCACCATGGTGTTGTCCCCGCAAAGGGGTTCATCAGACAGAAACCCCTTTGCGGGCACGGACGTGCGTGAGCGTTGCAACCCCGATGAACGGTTTCTGGTGGAGCACGGTGACATCTACAAACCCAGCTTCATGCACCATAACGGGTATCAACCCGTCCACATTATCCTTCGCCTGCTCCGCATGCCGAACCACAGGAGCCAGGAGCTTTCCCATCACCGTATGTGGTGCTCCAAAATCAAGTATATGAAGCTCACCGCCTACACACAGCACACGGTGCGCCTCTCGCAACGCTGCACGCTTGATAGCCGAAGGCAGGTGATGAAACACCAGACTCGAGACTATCCGGTCGAAAGTGCCGCCAGGGTAAGGCAGATGAGATGCCAGCGCCTGACCGAATGTCAGGCCAACACCGTCAGTTACAGCCTTTGTGTGTGCGATCGTCAGAACATCCGCATCGCCATCGGCTCCGGTTACCGTGGCGTATGGTTGTGCCTGCTTGATGAGCAGCATCAGAGTTCCGGTTCCACATCCCAGATCAAGCACACGCTGGCCGGGTTGGATGTCGGCGAGAGCGATCAGGGAGCGCTTAAACTCTTCGTCATGAAAGATCCAGCGGAGTACCGAATCGTAGAGCGGTGTCAAGGCGCGCAGACCCAGCGCTGGAATATAGCGATCGTGATTCGCCACGATGTCCCTCCTGCCAAGCTGTTCGCTGTACTCATTGGTGCTTCGCATCAACCAAGTATGTCTCAGCGGCCAGCGCCAGCGACTGGCTGGAGCGGTGCAGTTGGACCTCCGCTTGCTGCTCGGCCATCCAAGTCACGCTCGACGCGCCGCAACAGCACAGCGTTGACCGCCACAATAATCGACGAGAGCGACATCAGGAGCGCCGACAACTCCGGTCGCAGCACGATTCCCAATGATGGGTACAACACCCCGGCAGCCACCGGGATCGCCAGCACATTGTAGATCGCCGCCCAGAATAGATTCTGCTTCATCTTTGCCACTGTGGCCTTCGAGAGTGTGATCGCGCGGATGATGTCGAAAGGGTCACTCTTCATCAGCACCACATCGGCAGTCTCGATTGCCACGTCTGTTCCAGCCCCGATTGCGATGCCGATGTCGGCTTGGGCGAGTGCAGGCGCATCGTTTACCCCGTCACCGACCATCGCCACCAGTTGGGGCGCAGCGCGCGGCGTCTTTACCCCCTCAGCCTGCAACTGCTGCACATGGCGCGCCTTGTCAGCCGGCAGCACCTCGGCGAAGAAGCGTTCAATGCCGAGCTGGCGTGCGACTGCCTGCGCCGTGCGCTGATTGTCACCGGTGATCATCACCGGCTGAATACCTAACTCCTTGAGGCTGCGGATTGTCTCGGCGGCGGTTGGCTTAATTGTGTCGGCCACCGCCACGATGCCGGCGGCCCGCCCATCGACAGCTACGAACATGGGTGTCTTGCCGCTCTCGGCAAGTGTCGCTGTCAGAGTCTCGAGTGAACTGATATCGACGCCACTCTCGTTCATCAGCTTACGATTGCCGGCCAGCACCGTACGCCCATCCACGGTTGCCCGAATACCCTGCCCGGCAATGGAGGTAAACTGGCTTGCGTCCACTATGCTGATCCCGCGCTCGCGTGCGCCTTCAACGATGGCCTCCGCCAGTGGGTGCTCACTCCCCTGCTCGGCAGAGGCTATCAGCCGCAGCAGTTCGGCCTCATCGACCGCCGCCGCTACCTGACCATCGCCAATCGCCGTTTGGGCCGGATTTATGCCTGTGACCACGTCCGGCAGTACAGGCTTGCCCTCGGTAAGCGTGCCGGTCTTGTCGAGCACGATCGCAGTGATGCGCGAGACATTCTCCAGCGTCGCAGCATCCTTGATCAGGATGTTGTGGCGCGCGCCGATCCCGGTGCCCACTGCCACCACCGTCGGCGTCGCAAGCCCCAGTGCGTCTGGGCGGGCGATCCCCACCGCCG
>CALLZL010000112.1 GCA_937859575.1 uncultured Chloroflexota bacterium | reverse complement strand
GATTCGTAGCCGAAATCGTCGGATTTCGGGCGAGCGGGCCGCGATTCCCGATCTCTGGCGAGATCGGCTACAAATTGCCTATTTCCCGATCTCCGGCGATATCGGCGACGACCGTTCGGCCCAATTTGGCACTACCGAGGTTAGAAAAAGTGCGGGAAAGAGGACTTGAACCTCCACGGCCTTTCGGCCACTAGGCCCTCAACCTAGCGCGTCTGCCAATTCCGCCACCTCGGCGCGCAAACGGCATTATAGCGATGTTGGCGGCGCTTGTCAAACATTTAAAGCGCGATCTCGACCCGCTGCCGCCGGCCGGCCGACTCGATCGCCGCAAAGACCATCGCCAGGCATTTGATGTTGTCGTGGCATTCTCCCATCGGCGTCGCACCGCTGCGCAGCGCATTGATAAAATCACGCAGCGAGCCGGCGATCCCACTTGGCATCTCGGCGGTCACGACCCCGGTGCGCTGTACTACATCGGCATGAAAGCCGCCCTGCGCAACAACTTCATCGGCGACAAGTGCCTCGTGCCCATCCCATGTCGCAGTGCCGCGTGGCCCTACCGCCCGCCAGTCGGCTTCCCACGAGGTGTGCCGCCCTTCGGCACACCAGCTGCCGCGATAGCTGAAACGTACCCCACCCGCCATTTCGAAGATTGCAGTGGCACTGGCATTGCCGCGATACCAGCTCCACGGCGGGTTAAACTCTTCACAATAGACAGCCACCGGATCCGGGTCGCCAAGCAGGTAGCGCGCCGCATCAAAGGTGTGGATCGCCATGTCGAGCAATAATACATTCGCCATTTCGTCGCGGAAGCCGCCAAAATGCGCACCAATATAGAAATCGGCGTTCAGAATGCCGGGTGCCCCAATCGATGTGTCGATCAGCTGCCGATAGGCATGCAGGCGTGCATCATACCGCCGGCTCTGGCTGACCATATAGAGTGTGTTGCTGCGCTCGGATGCCGCCACCATTGCCCGCGCCTGTTCCATCGATGCCGCCATCGGCTTCTCGCCCAGCACCGGGATCCCGGCTGCTAAGGCGGTAAGCGTGACATCATGGTGCGCCTCGGGAATGGTGACATCGACCACAAAATCCGGCCCAAGTTCAACGATCGCCCGCTCGAGGCTTTCGCCGGTATAGCCTACTTCAAATCCAAGATCGGCCGCCGCTGCCGCTGCCGCGCCCGGCCGGATGTCGATCCAGCCGGCAAGGTGCACATCCTCGCATCCCTTCAGATTCTTCGCCCACTGGCGGCCCATACCGCCCGCGCCAATCAGTAATGCGTTATAGTGTGCCATGGCCTCCCTCAGTCGCATGCAACGAAATTCTGTTTCGTGCGTATTATAGCCTGAGTACCCACGAAGGATCGTGTGCCGGAGTCTATGCAACTATTGCCTACCATCATCGCGCTCATCGGCCTGAGCGGCAGCGGTAAATCAAGCGTCTCACGTGCCCTGGCGACACACCTCGGCTGGCCGCTCCACGATATCGATCAGTTGATCGAACAGGCTGCCGCCCGCCCGATCCCGGCGATCTTCGCCACGGTTGGTGAAGCCGGCTTCCGCGATATCGAAACCAGTGTGCTGCAAACCGCTATTGCGGAACCGCCGGCCGTGATCGCCACCGGGGCCGGGATCGTGGTGCGCGAAACCAATCGCGCGATGCTCGCCCACCAGGCCTATGTGGTCTGGCTCGATGCACCAACACCCCGGCTGCTCGAACGCCTGCGCGCCCACGATGAGGTGCGCCCGCTGCTCGCCGGCGATGATCCGGCCGGCCGGCTTGAAGCACAACGCCAGGCCCGCAGCGCATGGTATGCGGAGATCGCCCTTGTGCGATTCGATCCCAGCCATGCCACGATCGACGAATTGTGTACCCGTATTGTTGAAGCACTGCGGCAACGCCCGCATGCTTCACACCGACCTGAATAGGAAGTGCTGATGCGTAAAATCGTCCTGACGACCATGTTCGCCGCGCTGTTGCTTGCCGCCTGTGGCGGCATCGGCGCAACACCGACCGCCACGCCGGTTCCGCCGACCGCCACGCCGGTTCCGCCGACCGCCACGCCGGTTCCGCCGACCGCTACACCGGTTCCGGTTGCCGATCCGCAAGAGGCGATCCTTGCCGGTTTGCAGAAGGCCGGTGAGGTCACAACCTATCGTATCGAGCTCTCGATGAGCGCCAGCGGCGATCTCGGCGATATGGGCCTCGGCGAACAGCTGCAGGGGCCGATGGAGTTGATCGGCGTGAGTGGCGCGATCGATGGCGACAATACCCAGATCACGATGAAGGGGCTGTTTGCCGCCTTCCTCGGTGGTACACCCGAACAGGGCATCGAGATGATCAACGCCGATGGCAAGAGCTATATCCGTGGGCCGGTGCCGCTGCTCAACGCCCCAGAAAACAAGTGGTACGAACTGCCCGCCGATCAGGGTTCACCGGCTGATACGTTCAGTTCGAATGAAATCATCGATTCGATTGGCAACGAGGAAGTCGATTTCTCGGCCATGACGGTGGCCGGCCGCGAAACCCTCGATGGCGTCGAGTGTACGATCTTCAGCGCCGATCGCGAAGCTACCCTCGCGCTGATGGAGTCGCTTGGTGAAACCGGCCTGCCCGGCGGCGGCGAAATGGAAGATGTCGAACGCGCCGAACTGCGCTTCTGGATCTGCGACGACGGCTACTTCCACAAGATGACGCTTGATTTCGTCGGTGTGCCGGAAGGTGAAAGCCAGACCGCCGAGATTGCGCTGGTGTTCCGCCTGTATGATTTCGACGGCGATATCCGCATCACGGCACCGGCCGATGCCGAACCGATTGCAACGCCATAAAAGGTTGCCCCGATGCACTACGAAACCTTGCGCGTCACGACACCCGGCGGCGCGTACCCGGTGCTGATTGGGCCGGATCTCCTGACGCACGCAGCCGATCAGCTGCGTGCGTCGGGCACGTTCCGTACCGCCTGGTTGATCAGCGATTCGCATGTCTTTGATCTGTATGGCGCACCCCTGCTGGCCCGGCTGCAGGCCGCCGGGTTCAGTGTGCGCCACTACACCGTGGCTGCCGGCGAAACCAGTAAGGATCTGGCAGTTGCCGGTGAATTGTACGATTGGTTGATCGGCGGTGGGGTCGAGCGTTCCGATCTTGTGCTGGCGCTTGGTGGCGGGGTGATTGGTGATCTGGCCGGTTTCGTCGCAGCAACCACCCTGCGCGGCATCCCGATCATTCAGCTGCCCACCAACCTGCAGGCGATGATCGATAGTGCCATCGGTGGCAAAACCGGGGTGAACCATCGCCTCGGCAAGAACCTGATTGGCGCATTCCATCAGCCACGCCTGGTACTCTGCGATACGACAACCCTCGCGACGGTGCCGTTACGCGAACTGCGCGCCGGCTGGGCCGAAGTGGTCAAGCATGGCGTCATCCGCGACGCCGGCCTGTTCATGCAGCTCGAAGCACTCGATGCCGGGGGGCACCCACCACCCGAGCCGGCCCGCAGCACCCTGCTGCGCCGTGCCGTCGCCGTCAAGGTCGATGTCGTCAATATCGATGAGCGCGAAACCGGCGAGCGGATGCTGCTCAACTATGGCCATACCCTCGGCCATGCGATCGAAGCCGCCGCCGGTTATGGCAGCCTGCTGCACGGCGAGGCGATCGCTATCGGCATGCACCTCGAAGCCTGCATCGCCGAACACCTCGGCATGGTCGATACCGCCTTCGTCGCACGCCAGCAACAGTTGCTGCAACACCTCGGCCTGGCAACCGATCGGCCAGCACACCTCACGGCCGATGATCTGCTCGCCCGAACCCTGCGCGACAAGAAGGTACGCGCCGGCCGGGTACGCTGGGCCTTGCCAACCGGCCTCGGCAGTGCCGTCATCCGCGACGACGTGCCGGAAGCTCTGGTGCGTGCGGTGCTGGGCTGAATCCGATGGTATGCCGGGCCGGTGGTACAATAGATGGCAAAGGAAGGAGGCACCGATGCTCACGATTGACCAGATCATCGCGCACCTCGAACGTACGATCGCGGAAGATCGCCTGGCCGGTAATCGCTATGGGCTGAAAAATGCCCAGACAGCTGCCGGCTTCTTGATGGCTGCCGCGCAGGCGGCCGACGATAAAGGCCTGGCACGCCGTTTTCAGATCCTCGCGGCACAGGCGGCCAACAAGGCCGAAGAGCTCGACGACGCATAAGCAATGGGGCAGGTGACTCAATGGCGATCACCCTGGCGGATATTCAGGCAGCCCGGCGCACCCTGCGCGATGTGATCGTCGCTACGCCGATCCTGCCCGACGAACGGCTCTCGCTGGATCTCGGTGCGCGCATCTTCCTCAAGGCCGAATCGACCCAGCGCAGCGGTTCGTTCAAGATTCGCGGCGCCTACAATAAGATCAGCCGCATGCCGGCCGCCGACCGTGCCCGCGGTGTTATTGCCCCTTCGGCCGGCAACCACGCCCAGGGGGTCGCGCTTGCCGCTCAACTCCACAATATCCCGGCCACGATCGTGATGCCCGAACGCGCCCCGCTTACCAAAGTCACGGCTACCCGCCGCCTGGGTGCCGAGGTGATTCTCATCGGCAACTCGTTCGATGATGCCGTTGCCCATGCCCGCCGGCTTCAGCAGGAACGCGGCCTGACCTATATCCATGCCTTTGATGATGAATTGATTATCGCCGGCCAGGGGACGATCGGCCTGGAGGTGGCGGAGGCACTGCCCGACCTGGGGTTGATTGTGGTGCCGATCGGTGGCGGTGGCTTGATCAGCGGCATCGCCCTGGCGCTGCGCGCCCTCATCCCCGATGTGCGGATCGTGGGTGTCCAGGCGGCCGGCTGCTCGGCGGTGCGCCCATCACTGGCGGCCGGCACCCCGATTACGGCACCGGCAGCACGCACCATCGCCGATGGGATTGCCGTCAAGCGCCCCGGTGATCTGACACTGCCGCTCATCCGCGAACTGGTTGACGAGGTGGTGACCGTCGATGACGACGCGATTGCCCGCGCCATTGCCCATGCCGTCCAGAATGAGCGCCTGGTGGTCGAAGGCGCCGGTGCTGCCGGCCTGGCGGCGCTCCTGAGCGGCCTGGTGATACCCCGCCCCGGCGAAACCGTCTGCCTGCCGTTGTGCGGCGGCAATATCGACAGCAACCTGCTGGCACGCGTGCTCGAACAGGTGGCGGTACGTCAGGGGCGCTACATCCTGGTGAAGACAACCGTTGATGACCGGCCGGGGAATCTGGCACCATTACTGGCACGCGTGGCCGAAGCCGGCGCCAATGTGATCGACATCTTTCACCGCCGTGCTGCCTGGCTGCCGCCACTCGATCGGGTCGGTGTCGAGATGCTGCTCGAAGTGCGTGATGAACAGCACGGCCAGCAGGCGATCCAGCACCTCAGCGCAGCCGGCTATCATGTCGAGCGCGAGGGGCAGGGGTTGTGGCCGGAGTAAGGGCTGCCGCATAGATCGCCTCGATCTGATGCCCGGCGCGCTCCCACGAAAGTTCCTGCACGGCACGTTCACGCCCGCGCCGCCCAAGATCCGCCGCCCACGCCGGCCGGTCGAGTGCCGCCCGGATACCGGCCGCCAGGTCTGCCGCACTGCCGAAGGCGGCATAGATCCCCAGATCCCCCAGAAACTCACGACTCACCGGGGTGTCGAAGGTGACGATCGGCATGCCCATGGCCATGTAGTTGGGGATCTTGCCGCTGCCTTCGGTCATGCTCATTTTGGGCGCTACCGCCACCTCGCCGATCGCAAGGTAACTGTGCAGATCGCGGTAGTAGATGCGCCCCGGCAGCGTCACGCGATCGGCGATCCCGAGCGATGCGGCATACGCCCGATAACTGGCCGGATCCGGGTAGCCCATGATCAGGAAATGCACATCCGGCAGCTGCGCCGCCAGCATGCTCGCCGCCTCGATCAGGATGTTTGTTCCCTGGTAGGGGGCCAGCAGACCGATATACGCCACGATCCGCCGCCCGGCGGGAATGCCAAGCTGCGCCCGCAACTCACGCCGCTGCGCCTCCCATTCCGGCGAACCATCAAATGGCCGGAAGCGATCGGTATTGACACTATCGATCACGGTGTGTAAGCGTGTCGGTTCGATACTCCCTTCACGACGCAGCAGATCGGCCGCATTATGGTTGGAGGTGATCAGCATATCGGCCTGGCGGTTGATCTGCTGTTCTAGCTTCAGCCACAACGGGTAGGTGGCGCTGCTGCGCTTGAGGAAGCCATGATCGAGCATCTCGCTCGACAGGCTGCCCTGGTAGTCGAAGATCAGCGGCACCCGCAACAGGCGGCGCAATACCGCCCCGATCAGCGCCCCCTCGTGCAGATGGGCATGGATGATCGTCGGCCGCTGCTGCAGCGCCACGCGCAGGCTCCGCCACGAAAGCGCCGCGTCGAGATACAGCTTATGGCGCGAAGAGCCGACCATCGCTCGCTTCAGCCAGGGAACATCCCACGAGCGGCGGATGTCGATCCCCGGCATATCATCGCCATTATGGTAGGTTGCCAGTGTCAGCCGATGGCCAAGCTTCTGCAGTGCCTTGATCTCTTCCCAGATCCGCACATGGCAGCCGTAATCGGCAAAAAAACTGGTTGGGGCGATCATGAGTATATTCTGCACGGTGTTCCTTATAATGCATCTGGTCTCGTGGCATGGGTCAGCTCGCCGCTCCACCTCACGTCACCCCCAGATCCGGGTAATCAGATCGGGTAATTCAGCCAGCCGCCGCAGTTCGTACAGGCCGGCCTGCGGTGGCGGTGGGTCGATCTGTTCGTGGAGCCAGAGCATATGGTAGGGAATATAGACCGCACTGCCGCCGATCGCCAGCACCGGCAAGATATCGGATCTGGGTGAATTGCCAACCATCAAAAAATGCTCGGGGGCAATCGCATGCTGCTCCAGGATGCGGCGATAGGTGATGGGGGTCTTCTCGCTGACGATTTCGACATGACGGAAGTATTCGGCAAGGCCGGAACGCGCCAATTTGGCTTCCTGATCGAACAGATCGCCTTTGGTGATCAACATCAGCCGGTAGCGCGCACCAAGCGTCGCAACAACGTTCTGCGCATCATCAAGCAAACGGGTCGGCGCTTGCATCATCGCACGGGCGCTCTCGATGATCCGGCCGATCTCGTGGCCGCTGATCCGCCCTTCGGTCAGCTCGATAGCGGTTTCGATCATCGAAAGGGTAAACCCCTTGATACCATACCCGAACAGCCGCAGATTGCGCATCTCGACATCGTACAACATCCGGCTGATATAATCGGCATCGTGGTATGGTGCCAGCAGCTCGCGAAACTGCGCTTGCGTATCGGCAAACAGCGGCTCGTTATGCCACAGCGTATCATCAGCATCAAAGGCGATCACATACTCGCCGCTCGCCCGACGACTCATGCCTGGTATGCCTCGTCAAGAAGCTCGACCACATGGCGCACATGCATGCCGCTGCCACGGGCTTGCAGGCCGCCGGCAAGCTGCAGATGGCACCCGGGGTTCGCCGTGACGACCACCTGTGCTCCGGTGGCGGCGGCATTGTCGAGCTTGCGGTTCCCCAGCCGTGCCGCCATGGCCGGCTGCGTTACATTATAGATGCCGGCCGAGCCGCAGCAGAGTGATGATTCGTGCATTTCACGCAGTTCGAGCCCGGGAATCGCCTGCAGCAACCGGCGCGGCTGGGCACTGATACGCTGTGCATGCGCCAGATGGCACGGCTCCTGGTAGGTGACCGTTAACGGCAGATGGTGCAGTTCGGCGGTGTTCAGCCCGATCTGCACCAGGAATTCGCTGATATCGTACACCATCGCCGAAAAACGCTCGGCCGGTTGCGCCCAGGTCGGGTCGTCGTGCAGCAGATGGTGATACTCTTTCAGTGTCGAGCCGCAGCCGGCCGCATTGGTGATAATTGCATCAAGCCCCAACCCGGCAAAGGCGGCAATATTACGCCGCGCCAGATCACGGGCACCCTCCAGATCGCCGCCATGGGCATGCAATGCCCCACAGCACCCCTGATCCGGCACCAGGATCACATCACAGCCATTCTTCTGCAGCACCCGAATGGTCGCCGCATGCACATCGGCAAACGATGTCGCCATGATACACCCCGTCAGCAGGCCGACCGTCTGCCGGCGTGACCCGCTTGCGCGGTGGATCTGCCCTTCGGCCACCACAAACATATCGCTGATCGGCGGCAGCAACTGCTCGGTAGCCTCAAGCCCGAATAACCGCAAGATGCCGAGGCGGCGCGCCAACCATTGCACCCCACTGCGCTGATACAGCCACATCAGGCGCGAGAAGATGCGAAACAGCTCCATGCGGCGGAACATGCCATCGAAGACCGCGCCACGCACCAGCCGTGCCGGCAGCGAATGTGCCGGCAGTTGCTCGCTGAGCCGCGCCGTTTCGATCTGGGCACGCGAAGCTTCGAGAATCTGGCCGTACTGCACCCCACTCGGGCAGACCGCCTCGCAGGCCCGGCAGTTGAGGCAGGCGTCCATCTGCTCTTGAAATACCGCGCTGTCGAGGCCGATCCGCCCTTCGGCAACCGACTTCATCAAATAGATCCGGCCACGCGGCGAATACTGCTCCAGCCCGGTTTCCCGGTAGGTCGGGCAGGAAGAGAGACACAGGCCGCAGTGGACACAGGCGTTGATCAGTGATTCGGCTGGTGTGTCGCGGCCGCTAAATGGCACACGGCCGGTGATTGCTGGTTCGGAACTCGTCATGGTATCCCTATAGGATGCGGATGCGCCATACAACACAGCCGCATTTCGCTTCGACGGATGATATGCGGGTTACTCGGCACGTACCACATACGGGCTGGCCAGGCCACACGCAAAATCCTGCTCGACCATGGGGAAGTAGACCTTCCCCGAAACATTGATCCTGGTACGATAGCCGACAACCTCGCCATCGGCAAGGTGCAGCCGCAGATCTTCGTCGGTATACTGATCGGCTACTTCTTCGACCTGGTTGGCATCCGTGCCGAAGCTGATCTGTACCCCAATCGGGGTACCGTCAAGATCTTCATCCTCAAACATCCGCAATATCACGCTCGTCGATTCGGTAAATGAATCCGGGAAGATGACATACCCCTCAACGGCGACCCGCTTGCCGTCGTTCGCCCGGTCACACACACTCGCGAATGCGACCGTCTCCGCTGGGGTTGCCGGGCCATCACTACATCCGCCAAGCGCCAATGCAACCAGCATGAGCGCCACCAGACCACGGATCGATGCCATGAGACGCCTCCCTTCTGCAAAGCTGATCGCCAGATAGCGCCAGGGTGAGTATACATCTTCTTTATTCACTTGATCGAATCCAATCAACCCCGCCATGGTCGCCAAGATCACTGATGCGGCGCAGGTTGCCGCCATCGCGATCCATACGGTAGAAGCCGCCAAATGCCATCATGATGATCTCGCGACCATCGGGCGAAAAGGCGGCCATCGGCAGATCTTCGTACAGAAAGGTGAGCCGGCGCAGGCCACTGCCGTCAACATTCACGATCCAGAGATCCCATGGCGCACCATGGGCGGCCGCGCGGCGCGGTTCAAGCATCCCGCGCAATACCCGCAGCGGGTCGGAATTCTGGTAGACGATCGGGTATCCCTGTTCATCGGTTTCAGGGCCTTCGATCGCCGCCACAATGATCTGCTCGCCATCGGGCGAAAAGCGTGGCGCGTAGAACCCGAGAAACGAACGCCCGTCGATCACGCGCTGCGGGTTGCTGCCATCGGCAGCGGCAAGATCAAGATGCATGGTATAGCCATCGGCATCAAACTGCAGATACGCCAGGTTGCTGCCGTCGGGCGAGATCGCCGGGTCAAGCGCGCCACTAACGATCGTCAGCGGTTCAGCAGCGGCAAGATCGAAGCGTACCACCTGCAGTTTCGCCAGACTATCGGCATCCGAATCGGCCGAATAGGTTCGGTTGGCCAACAAGAAGATCGCCTGGTTGTCGGGGCTCCAGGCCGGTAACCAGAGGATCCCCTCTGCCGGCTGCCAGATCGGAATCGGCTCGCCGCCCGCCAGCTCCAGCACATAGAGCACCGAGCGCGGCAGCGGCACACTGGCATCGATCGCCGGCTGGATCAGCGCGACAAACGCGATCCGGCTACCGTCGGGCGCAAGCGACGGCTGCTCGGCATACACGGTGGAGGGGAAGTTCGTCAGTTGTTGCGGTGCAGCCGCACTGCCGTCGCTCCGCCAGATCTGCCCCTGACGCGAAAAAACAAGCGGCGGCAGTGGCTCGTCAACCTCCTCCGCCAGGGGTGGCATGGTCGGCAAGACGAGTGGCGTACGCCGCAAACCCGGATCAGCCGTCGAGCCCGCCGGCAGGGTCGGGGGTACCACAACGATCGGATTATCCGCCGCGCGCACGGCCGTCGGCGGCAGCGGCGGCGTGGTTGGCGGAGGCAGCCCGGTATGCGGCTCGGCGGCCGACCCAAGATACCAGCCGGCCAGCACGATGGTGGCGAAGAAGAACAGCAATGCAGCATAGATCAGCGACGGTCGCATCAGCGTGTCGCGTACAGGTAAGGGTTACGCGGCTGCGCCACCGGTTCGATACTCTCGGCCAGCAAGATCGGTTCAGCAATACCGTTGCGTTCGCGGGCGCCCAGCGTGCCGCGCACCCGCACCCAGCTATCGGTCGGCAGTGCAACCCCACCCTGCCAGGCCACCGGCATCCCGGCACCACTGCCGTCGGCAGTGCAGCACGAAATGACATAGCGCGCTACGATAAACCCATCGCCGGCAAGCTGCGCATCATAAAACACAAAGCCGACCACATCCACCGGGCTGCCGAGCAGCGGCTCGCCTGCACCATAGATACTGAAGGCAATCGACCACTGCAGCAGATCCCATTCAGCAGTACGCCCATCGGCAATCAGGTCGGCATTCGCGCTTCGGCCGGCATCAAGCCCGCTGCTGCTGAGTGTCCCGGCTCCTAGCGGCCGCGCCGGCACCAGGGTACCAAGTGCCACTGCCAACGCCAGCGCTGCATACGCCACGGCTCGCTTCCCCAGCGGCTCGGCAGCCGACTCGAAGATCGCGCGCATGCGTACATACGCCAGCAGCGCCACCACCAGGGCCGCCGCCGCCACCAGCGGCGTATAGCGTGGGTGAATATAGAAGATCATCACCCCGCGCAGCACCTTGGTCAGCAGCATGGCTGCAAGGCTACCAAGCAGCGCGGTTTCGATCAGCGCAGCCCAGTTGATCGGCCGATCGGCCGGTTGCACGGTGTCAACTGCCATAAAAAAAACCTCCGCAGGGGATCAGCGCATAACCGCGACAGTACCTGACTGATCAGGTTCCTCCTAGTGCCAGTGTTATCAGCATACCGGCCATGGCCGAACAGAGCGCAACCAGCAGCGCGATCTGCAACACCACCCGCCGGCTGAAGGTCGTCGTCAGCATCAACAGGGCTTTAATGTCGATCATCGGGCCAAACACCAGAAACGCCAGCACCGCGCCGGTTGGGAAGGTGCCGACAAACGCCAGTGCCACAAACGCATCGACCGTCGAGCAGATCGAGAGTACAAACGCCAGCGCCATGAGGGTCAGCGTGCCGACCAGCGGCCCGGCGCCCAGGGCCAGCATAAGTTCACGTGGAATAACCACCTGCAGGGTGGCGGCAATCAGCGCACCAATCACCAGGTAACGACCCATTTCAAACAACTCGGCCACCGAGTGATCGAGGAGTGCGCGCAGCCGGCCGCCACGCTGTGGTGTATCGTGATCGTGATCATGGCCGTGTTGCTGTGTATCCGGTGGCGCCAGCCATTCACCATGGTGCGCCCGCCAGCTGACGAGCAGGCCGACCAGCACCGCAATGACGACCGTCAGCACGACGCGCCCAACCACGACGAGTGGATCACCGGCAAATGCAACCCAGGTACTGACGATCACAATCGGGTTGACGACCGGTGCCGCCAGCACGAAGGCGATCCCGAGCGGCAATGGCGCACCTTTGGCCAATAGGCGTCGGGTGGTGGGAATCGAGCCGCACTCGCAGACCGGAAACGCCAGGCCGAGCATGGCCCCCAGCAGGGCCGCCGGTAATGGTGCACGTGGGCTGATCCGCTGCACCAGATCGGGGGAAACGAAAAGGTGAATCGCCGAAGAGGCCAGCACACCCGCCAGCAGAAACGGCAACGCCTCGACAAAAATACCGAGGAAGATCGTGACCAATCCCTGAAGACGGGGGGTTAAGGGCTGCAGGCCGGCTGGTATGAACAAACCACTGGCAACCCAGATGCCACCGAGTGTCAGTAACCAGCCGATGAATATCAGGAACCGGCCAGGAACCAACCGCCCTGTTGCCGGTGTCGCTAATGTCGGCGCACGCTCATCCCGCACCAGCCATGCCCTTACCGTATAACTACATCCGCCCAACGACGCCATGTTCGGCGGTATTATACCATCCTCATGCGGGTGCGGAGAGTGGCAGAGGTGGGGCTGTCATCCTGAGCGCCACCGGCACGAAGCAGCAGTCGGGGTTAGTGCCAAAACACATGTGGCGGGTTGCAACCCGCCACATGTGCTTCCCGCATGGCTAGCCGGCGACCCGCAAATCATGCCGCGCCAGATCGATCGCCATGTCGCGCCAGGTCTTCGTATCGGCTTCGGCCGCCATTCGCTCAAGTTCCTGATTATAGCCGCACGCATGGCAGATCGGCCATCCCTGATGGACACGATAGTGAACGGTTGGCTTGCCGCAATCGGCACAGTACTGGATCGAACCCTTCAGGCCGTCAAGGCCGCTCTCCTTCAACAGACTCACCATGATGATGCTCCTCACTGCGGCGGCGGTATCGTCTCCTACCACTCTAGCAACATATTCCTTTGATCACGACCGCCCAATGGCGAATCATGCGCCATACTTTCGATCGAGATCTTCACCCTGCCGAAGGCGGGTTTCGGGTTTCGCACCTGATATGGTAGGATGACGACCGTACGCACTCTGCGGTTCCGTGTTGCACACACCCTAGCACACCCCCCCTGCGGCAGCGCTCCGGCGGCACTGCGGTGCCGCAGAGGTGCGACTGCGGCCCGACTCGGGAAGGACTGCGGTACAACTGCGGTGGAGGTTACATGCCGGTACTCTTCGTCCATGGAATCGGTGTCCACGATCTCGAACGTTACCAGGCACGATTTTCGCAGCTACGCGATCGATTGCAGGCCGAACTTGCCAACACCGGCCGCATCCTGCCCGATCACGCATGGATTCCGGTCTTCTGGGGCGATTGGGGGCCGGCCGCATACTACACCGGCCAGTCACTTGGCGTTGCAAGCCACACCCAGCCCACACCCACGCCGAAATCAGCGCTGCTCGCCCCGGCCGACCCGGGCCTGGCAACCCTACGCGAGCTCCTGGCTACCCCCGGGCCGCTGCGCGAGATCCTCGAAATCATCCGGATCCCCGAGGAACACCTGCTGCATGCCGCTGCCCTGACAGCCGGCCGGCCACAACGGGCCGCCCTCGTCTGCCGGCGGTTGCAAGTGCGAAACCGCCCGCATGGCAACCGCCGTCCTGCTCCGCTTCGCGGGCATTGGGCAGCACTCGAAGCGATCCTCGAACTGGCCTTTGCGCCGCCGCGAGCCAGCGCCAAAGGGTTGGGGGGCATCGCCGCCTACCCGTTCTTGGCAATCGTCACGGCCCTGGCACGCTCGATGCGCAGCGAGATCATGCAGGTTGTGACAAACTTCCTTGGCGATGCACTGGCCTATATCAACCGTGGAATCGAAGTACGCCGCATGCTGCATGCGGCACTGTTGCATGCCCACAATCAGGCACCCGCTGAGCCGTTAGTGCTGATCGGGCATAGCCTGGGCGGAGTCATTGCCTATGAGTATCTGGCCGACCCGCTGTTTAGCGATCGGCCGCCGGTCGATCTGCTGGTGACGATTGGTTCGCCAATCGGGCTGTTCGCCGAATACGGCATGTTCGCCCTGCATCAACCAGGTGCCGGGCCGGCGGCGATTCCTCATACCATCGGGTTGCGCGGCCGCTGGATCAATATCTACGACCCGGATGATCTGCTGAGCTTCCCGATCGGCGGCATCTTCCCCGCCTATGCCGCTGGTGATCGCCGCTGCGCATCGGGGCAACCATTTCCGGCATCGCATAGCGCCTACTGGGAACAGGATCTCGTGTATCGTGTTATTGCGGAGGTATTCCCATGAGTTTTTTTGCCGATTATCGCGATCATACCGGAGTTGATCCGGCGCGCTTCTTCAAAACGACAATCTTCCAGAGCCCGCGGCTGCTGCTTGGCATGGATTGCCTGGAGCCGGGGCAAAGCCAGCCGCCCCACCGCCATGCCGGGCGTGATAAGTTTTATTATCTGATCGAGGGAACCGGTGTGTTTACCATCGATGCTGAGACCCGCCAGCTACAACCCGGCGAGATCGCCTGGGCACCAGCCGATACCATCCATCAGGTGGTCAACAATGGCACCACCCGGCTGGTCATGCTGATCGGAATGGCTCCCGAGCCGGGGTAAAACTCGGCGCTC
Source organism: uncultured Chloroflexota bacterium (assembly GCA_937859575.1). Taxonomy (GTDB): domain Bacteria; phylum Chloroflexota; class Chloroflexia; order Chloroflexales; family Roseiflexaceae; genus CALLZL01. Next base: position 3,560 of record CALLZL010000112.1, on the reverse strand, counting down.
TGCACGCATTGCCGAGCGCCGGATCGAGGCGGTATGGGTGGGTTAGCGGCGATCGATGGTGATATCCCCACTGATCGTTTCGAGTGTCAGCCGGCCGGCACCATTCCCGATCATGCCGCTCCAGTTGCGCTGCTCGGCACTGTTGGTGTCGCTATCGAAAGCTGAACGGATGCGCCCGCTGACAGTGCTGGCATTGATCTGCAGATCACTGGTTGCCGGCAGGCGCAGATCGATATCGCCCGATACGCTTGAGAGTCGATGGCTGCCGCGTGTCAGTTCGCCATCGTACTCGATATCACCACTGGTGCTCGAGATCTGCAACAACCCGGCCTGCACGTGTTGCACATCAACATCCCCCGATACCGTCTGGAGCATCAGGCTGCCGCGGCCGCCTTCAACCACGATGCGGCCGCTGGTCGTATTGATCTGGATCTCTTCGCTCTGTGCATTATTGATCGCCACATCACCACTGATTGTGCCGACCTGCACCGGCCCGCCCGGTGCGTTCAGCGCCACATCACCACTGGCCGTCGTGATACGCACATCACGCGCAGCACCGGCCAGGGTCACATCGCCGCTGAGTGTGCCGACTTCGGCTTCGGCAGTTGCCGGCAGGCCAATGCGATAGGTGAGATCGCGGGCGCAGAAGAAGAGGCATGGGGTGGCACTATGGCTCAAGCGTACCAGATCACCATCGCGGTTGATCTGTACGGCGAAATCACCGGCACCGCCACCGCGCTGCGTCGCTCGCACCCACGCCTGATCGCCCCCCGCTGGTTCGATAATCACATCGGCACTACCCGCATCGACCCGGATCGCCGAGGCAGCGAAGGTCTCTTCGATTACCACCCGCTCGGATCCGCCGATCGAACCGAAGAGATTTGGCATCGGGAGCAATGATCGCGAAAGGAGAACCAGCCCGAGTACCACCAGCGCTACGCCGATCAGTAAGCGCGTATCAAACCGTGGCCGCTCGTGCGCATGCCGGTAGTAAGGTTCATCCGGCAGCGCCGGCACCGCCGGTGCATGCGGTGCATCCGGCACCACCGAATGCGTCCGTCGTTCTGGGTCGTTCATTGTATTGCTCCACCCTGGGCATGCTGCATCGGCAAACCAGGGATAGTTCGAAGATCGGTTCGCGAAGATCGCGCCGCTGCTTTTATGACGAAGCCCTGGTTTGATGAGTTGCAGCAATGGTATACTGAAGGTCGTGAATCTCTTAATCGATGGCCATAACCTGATCGGGCAGTTGCCGAACCTGAGCCTGGCCGACCCCGACGACGAAGCGAAACTGGTGGTGCTGCTACGCAGCTATGCGGCTCGCCACCGCTGTGCGATCACGGTCATCTTCGACCGTGGTGTTGTCGGTCATCCACAGCGCCTCAGCGGTAATGGGGTAACATGCCGCTTTGCCCATTCGCCCCAGGATGCCGACGAGCAGTTGTTGCGCCGGATCGCCGCTATCAAACAACCGCGTGACTGGCGCATTGTGACATCCGATCGCGCGGTTGCACGTGCGGCAACTGCCCATGATATCGAGGTCGTCGATAGTGCGACGTTCGCCAGACGCCTGCTTGATCCGGCCGGCCGCAATAGCCGCAAACGCGCCGCCGCTCCACTACCACGCCGCGAGCGACCGCTGAGCGATACCGAAGTTGATGAATGGATGACCTTCCTCGGGCTGGAGGAAGATCGCGGCTCATAAAGCCGGGTTATCACCCACCCACTTGCCGCGGAACGCCTTGCATGTGTGCTGCCCGGTCTTAGTTCTCGCAGCGCACAATCCGGGCACCTTCATCGGTATGGTACACATAGGTTGTGCCGTTGGCTTCGAGTGTGATCCGGTAGCCCGGCACAATCACCTGCATATAGACCTGATCGGGCTGCGGGCAACCGAGGCTGCTGTCGTTCCACTCGACCGATTCCTGTGCGATAAGCCGCACATCGCTGATCTGCACCCCGAGATACAGCGCCAGATCACGCTGCGCTGCCTCGGCCGGTTGTAGCGCATCAGGCGCCGGGTAGCCTTCCGGCAACGCGTCGGGCGCCGGGTAACCCTCGGGGGCCGGGTAGCCTGCCGCGTTCGACCCCGCTTCGAGCGAGGGCGGCTCGGGAGTCGCAATCACATCGGGGGTCGGGCCGGTTGCCGTATCGGGCACGGCAATCGTCGGCAGGATGATCGGATCGCCTTCGACGGTTGCCTGATCACCGCCGGTACTGCCGGCAGAACCACCACATGCGCTCAGAAGCAGGGCCGTGCATATGAAGAGCAGAGAGAGTTTCATTGGTCTTCCTTCCTGTGTATTGCTGCAATATCCCATCCATGGTATGCTGCGCATATGGAATGAGACTTGGGGCGGCTTGAGCCATGCGAGCACAGGCCGCTGTTTTTTCGCTCAGTTACGGACAAACCACCCTATGCGCGATAGTGTTGTTCAGATCGCCCGGCGTGCCGGTGCGCTGCTGCTCGAAGGCCTCGAACGCCCACCGGAAGTTGAGCTCAAAAGCGCATTCGAGGTCGTCACCGCGATTGACCGCGCCAGCGAGGCGCTGATCGTCTCCGCCATTCAGGAAGCTTTTCCCAAACATGGAATTCTTGGCGAAGAGGGTAGTGATATTAAGCCGGATGCGGAGTACCGCTGGGTGATCGATCCTCTTGATGGAACGAATAACTACGCCCATGGGTTCCCGTTCTTCTGTGTTTCAATTGCGCTGGTTCACCATGACTCCCCGATCCTGGGGGTCGTCTTCGACCCGATCCGCGATGAGTTGTTTGTCGCCGAGGCCGGAAAGGGAGCCAGTTGTAACGAGCGGCCGATCCACGTCTCACCTACACCACACCTGGCGGCAGCACTCGTCTCGACCGGATTCCCCTATGATTTCGGTACACGTCACGATAATAACGCACTGCAGTTCAGCCGCATCCAGGCGCGGACACAGGGCGTGCGCCGCCCGGGTTCCGCAGCGCTTGATCTTTCGTATGTGGCATGTGGCCGGCTCGATGCTCACTGGGAATTGCGCCTCAGCCCGTGGGATTCGGCGGCCGGTGCCCTGCTGGTTCGTGAAGCTGGTGGGCTGGTGACAACCTGGACCGGGGCTGCATGGACACCATGGAGTGATCGGATGATCGCCGCCAATCCCGCCATTCATGCCGAACTTGTGGCATTACTTGCAGAGGAGTGATCCCGCCGGTGCTGCAACAGCCGTCGCGGGAAGCAAACCATGGCGTACTATATTGAAGATCGCCTGACCGGGCCGGTTCTTAGCGCCCGCCGCCCCGGCATCAACGAGTACTTCCTTTCATCGTATATGATGGCCGTCTATGGCGGTTGCGAGGTTGGCTGCCCCCACCGCGGCGGCCGGGGCCATCATAGCCGGGCCTTCCACGAGAGGGGAGCCCCTCCCCCCGGTCTGCCGGAACCCCCGACCCCCGGACCCCCCGCCGCTGTCGCCAGTCCGGATCGCAGACCCTGGCCAACCGGGCGCTGCGCGAGGCGCTGGAGCCCTACGTCGATCTGCGCAAGCTGCGCCGGCTGGCCGCGCACGGCGGCAACCTGCAG
>CALLZL010000111.1 GCA_937859575.1 uncultured Chloroflexota bacterium | reverse complement strand
ACATCTCCAGCGTCGCTGGTCGCCGACACGCATTGCTGAGTCGCGCGGCGTACGCGGTCGGAAGCAGGTGCGGCTGGAGCGCGTATATGCAGCCCTTGGCCTCCGGCGCGAGCTGACTGAGGTCGAGCAGCCGGCGTAGAAAGAGAGAACCGATGACGACACGAACCATTGAAGTGCCCGAGGAGCTGTATACCCAGCTGGAGCAGCGCGCCCACGCGGCTGCCCAGTCGGTGGATGCGGTCGTCATTCGGACGCTCGCCAGCAGCCTGCCCCCGGCGCCAGAGCCAGATCTTCCTCAGGCTGTTCAAGACGAACTGGCGGCCATGGAGCACCTCTCGGACGAAGCGCTCTGGGCGATCGCGCGCAGCACGATGAACAGCGACTCGCTGGCGCTCTACGACGTGCTTCGGGATCGCAAGGAGGAAGGGTCGCTGACTCCCGAGGGCCAGCAGTGGCTCGCCCGCCTCACGCAGGACGCCGATGCGCTGGCCTTGCGGAAGGCGCATGCCTACGCGTTGCTCAAAAGCCGTGGACATCAGCTGCCTACGCTCGCCGAGCTGCCGGTTCCCACCTCGTGAGCCGTCCGTACATCCCGGTTGAGCTCCAGGAGCAGGTCCTTGCCGATGCCGGTCATCTCTGCGGCTACTGCCACTCCGACGAGCGGCTGAGCGGCATTCCGCTGAGCATCGAGCACATCGTCCCGCGGGTCGCCGACGGCCCGACGGCGCGTGAGAACCTGTAGCGCTCGTGCCGGCCCTGCAACGAGCAGAAGGGCGGGCAGATCGCTGCGGCAGACTCTGAGACAGGCGAGTTGATGCCGCTCTACAACCCGCGCACACAGCCCTGGCGCGAGCACTTTGCTTGGAGCGTCGACGGATACCTGATCGAGGGGCGCACACCCACGGGCCGAGCGACGATTGCTGCGTTGCAGCTGAATCGCCCCATGCTTGTCGCCGCCCGAAGGCGCTGGGTGCGCGCCGGCTGGCACCCACCGGAGGAAGATCTGGAGCGCAGCTGAGTCACAATCGACCTTGCATGGCTGCAAGCTGACTGCATGTAAGGTTCTCGGCATCTCAAAGCAATAAAGTGCGATTTCTCAAGTCGCGAAAAAGCCCCCGAATAGAAGAGCACGGGGGCCTTTTGCATGCTCAACTCCATCGTACAGACTACTAAGCCCTAACACCGTCATCGACTTCCACCTGTTATGTAGTCAGAGCACGCATTTTTGGCAGTAAGAGTCGGGGACGCCTGTAGACAATAGCGCTATACTTCTTTGCCGTGAGAAAGTCAAATATCAATGGAATCCTTCTATTTGTCTCTGCATCGGTTCCCGATCATTCTCACTTGGCAAGAAGCGCAACAATGTAGCAACCCAAGGTTCGTCACCAATAACGACTCGCTTTGCCTCGATCTCACAATGCGCAGAATATCCTCCCAGTTCAAGCTGTTCAGTGGCCTGCTCTATTGTGTCAGATTGATATGCCCGGAAGATACATGATTGCTCAGATATAGACTTATGTCTCGGAATATAGTAGGCAGAAGACGCAGGATTGGATACGGTCCATTGAACCCGCAGTGCCTTGTCAGGCATCATATCTTCACCGAAATCGAACATTCGCATCTGTTCAGTTGGTATTTTTCGCTCTTGAGTGGGCTTGAGAGCATATCGCCAAAGTACAAGAGCATATGGTTCAGATGTATGATGTACCATATGTCGTAAGGTTGCCAGGAACGATGTCTCGTACAGTTGCGCCAGACGTGAGCCGGCTGCTAAGGAGAATTGTTCGGTTGCTACACGAGTGCTGAATGATGGCTGGGGCATGAGCAGTGCTGCGGCACCCTGGTTACAAAGCTGTTCCTTGCGCGAACCACTAAACAGTGGTCGCGGTCGTGACCACTCAGGATATTGCATACACGCAGCGAACAAGAGTTCCATAAGCTCATGGGCATAGGTAAACCGCTGTCGAGTGTCAGGGTCGTCCTCTTTAATCAGTATCAGCCCGGCCTCATCATCAATCAGGACACCTTGTTGTTCTGTTAATGCGGCCCGAATCGGACTGGGTAAGCCAAAGTGATTGCGGATCCGAGCAAGATCAATCGGCGGCGTATCATCCAGGCCAGCCTCTTCACGCAAAAAATCCGCGTAACGAAGAACATGCTCTTCGACTTGCATCAATCCATACCGTTCAATGAACGCGCGCCCTGGATGCTGGCGACCTGATCGCATTTGCTTATTCCTGACCTGGCTCCCCGATAGCTGCTTTGATAACATTATACAGAATACGCCACTCTGTCGAAGACGTAGGCTGACGGCCCCGATATTGGAGCCGGGCCAACATTCTGACGTCATCCTCGGGCAGATTTGCAGCTTGAGCAAACTCCGCCAGTCCGGCAGGCAGTGTCGCCCTGCCCAACGGAGCCTCCTCGATCTGTTCCTCTTTGAGCCCTAAGACGGTTGTCAGGCGTTCAACAAGCTGCCAGGAGAGGTTGGTCGCTTCACCTCGCTCAATCTGCGAAAGATAATTTCGCGAAATATCCACCTTTCTGGCAAGCTCACCCTGGCTGAAACCTTCCTGTATACGGCGTTCCCGTACACGTTCTCCGAATGGCCTCGCTGCCACAGCAGTATCCTCCTAGTTCACTGACCCAGCTTATTAGTATACGCCGTGCCAACACAGCAGTCAACTGTAGTGGGCAGAGAATTCACAGCACACTTGACGGGATGGGATTTGTTTGATACACTCCTGACTGGTCAGACCTTGCCAACTACAGTTTACATAGCACCCGATCGTCTCCTCAGTTGCGGATGCTGTTCCTGGAGAACCAGGAGGAAGGTTGTTCAGCATGTACACTCTCGGCACGCACTTTGAGATTCTGCTCCAGAACCTTTGCCCACCTCAGGATCGCCTTGATGCAGCCCGTGATCTACCGCCGCTTGTCCGCGATTTCCTCAAAGACCACAAAGAGTTTGCTACCTTGGCATCACACTCGCGACTTGCTGGGTCCTATGCCCAGGACATGTCGGTCTGTGACGTGAAAGATGTTGACTTTCTCGTTCGCGTACCTGGCGATCACGAAAAGAACGAGCCAGAGGCGAAGGCGCTGATCAGGGCACTTTGCACTGTACTGAATGAGCTTCCAGAAGCGCTTGGCTACGAGGGTTGGGCAGGGATCGATATCGAGCGGGCACGCCGTTCGGTTCACGTATATTTTAAGGGGCATGACTTTCACTTGGATGTCGTCCCCTGCATCGCCCCTAATGGCTTCGAGGAGCCGCTCTACGTACCAGATCGTGGCTTTAACGAGTGGATCAAGTCACATCCGATCGGGTATGTCAATCTGCTTAATGAACTGAACAATACCTATAGCAAGAAGGTAAAACCGCTTGGTCGTCTCCTCAAGCATTTCCGTAACCAGCAGATGAAGACCCGCAAACCCAAGAGCTATTGGCTCGGCGCGCTCCTGGTACACCATATTCAGAAAGAGGATGGGCTGGACATGACACAGCCGCTGGCTGTCCTGTTCCGCGATCTTCTGGATGCCATCTACAGCCAATACCAGGTCACTCTCGTCACAAGCGATACTGCTACACCGAATATTAAAGATCCCCTACTTGGACACAATATCTCGTGGAATTGGAGTCGTAGTCACTTCGAGACCTTCATGCGACGGCTCGATGATGGACGCACATGGGCATCAAAGGCGCTGGAGACGGACGATCGCGAGAAGGCTATCGAACTGTGGCAAAAACTCTTCGGCGAAGACTACTTCCCTGCAACCATTGATGAAAAGGCTGCCGAGCTAGCGCGTGCCGGACTCCCTGGAATATCGCTTGTAACAGGGACAGGCCTGGTTGTTCCTGCACAACCCCTCAGCAAAGGTCTGATCGCAACGAAACCAACGAGGTTCCATGGGACGGAAGCGGAGTAACTTTCATAGATCGACAGCGGCCCACAGCCTAGCGCTCCAGCATCTACACATCCGACATCGCTTTCCCGGGTTCTCCTATCAGTGGGCGTCTGGGGAGGGTATCTGGCGGGGAGAACTTCAGCCGCGCGAGATGTCGGCAGTCTATATGCTGGAAATTCGATACCGCCTGGGTAAGGTGCCACTGGTTCGTGTTCTATCTCCGCCCCTGGCGCGGAAGCCACCTCATGTTTATTCAGATGGCACCCTTTGCCTGTATTGGCCCAAGGAGTGGGGATGGCGGGGAACTTATCTCATTGCTGAGACTATCCTGCCCTGGGCGGCCTTGTGGCTATACTACTATGAGCTGTGGCTTGACACAGGCAAATGGCTCGGGCCATCATCGCATGATCAAATTTCCGCTCAGACAACGAAGTAACGATAACGATG
>CALLZL010000110.1 GCA_937859575.1 uncultured Chloroflexota bacterium | reverse complement strand
CTTGGCAGAGCACCAGGCAATGCTCGCGGTTGACGCTCCTTAACCTGCCGATGCCGCCATAGGTACCGGTTCAGCGGCCGGCATTGCCTCTGGTGCCTTTTTCGTCTCAATTGCCTCCAGAAATGCGTCGATCAGTGCGGCATCCCATTGGGTTCCGCGTCCCTCACGCAGAATCTGTGTCGCCTGTTCGACCGACATCCCCTTGCGGTACGGGCGGTCGCTTGTCATGGCGTCGAAGCTGTCGGCGACGGCGATAACGCGTGCGCCGAAGGGTATATCCATCCCTTTCAGACCATCAGGGTAGCCGAGGCCATCCCAACGCTCGTGATGCCCACGCACAATCTCAATGCCGCGGGCGAAGTCGCGATAACGCGCCAGCAGTTCGGCACCGCGCACCGGGTGGGAGTTCATCACGAGCGTCTCCTCTTCCGTCAACCGCCCCGGCTTGTTCAGAACATGATCGGGGATGCCGATCTTGCCGATATCGTGGACACGTGCGGCAGACCGGATCAACTCGACCTCCGGGCCGCTTATCCCGAGCACCTCCAGGATTTGCATACTATACCGCGTGACGCGGCGCGAATGACCGCCGGTATAAGCGTCGCGGAGATCCACGGCATCGGCCATGCTTTCGAGGAGCCGTGCTGTTACATCCTGCATCTCGCACGCATACTTGAAGGATCGCTGCACCACCATAATCGGCAGTGGCCAGAGCAGGAGCGACCAGGGCGCATAGAATGCAGCAAGCGTGGCAAGGACCCCGAGGAGATACTGCATGGCTTCGGTTGCATGCCCTTCTCTGAAGAGGATCGGCATCAGGCGCCATGGCGAATCGCCCGACATCGGTGCGATTTCAAAGGCACTGCCGACGATATCGCCGATAAGCATCAGAAGGGCGATGCAGGCCATGGTGACAGCCAGATCTATGCCGCGTGCTGATGCTTCGACTGCTACAATCGCACAGAATGTGACGAGACCCGCCAATCGAGCCGTGCCTGTCGCAATGTCGCTTACCGTGTTTCCACGTTCGGCGCGTGTCAGGATTTCGGTGATCACGACCGCGACGGCAACCGTCATGCCGGCGAGTAGTGGGGGGAGCAGCATCACCGTCGCGTAACTCGGTGCAGTCGTCAGAACAACCTTGATATTGTGGCGAATATGGATCGGATTCCGACCCGCGAAGATCATACTGCTACCGAGGAATAGCGCGATCAGTACTTTTTGAGGTGTGGTCTCGAAAACCAGCGTCTCCGGATACAGAACGATACTGGCGCTCAGTATAACGAGCGCCAGCGTAGTAAACAGCACCGCGGTAAGCGGTTGCGGAATGAAACGCTGGAACCACATGCAGATGCCTGTCGTATCAGTGGCTTCGTCAATCAGGTGATCATGCGTCGGGTGGATGTCATTCAATCGTGCTGACGAGGCGGGCGTGTCAGGGAGAGGTGGGCATTCTCTCCCTTGCATCGGTTTATTGAACGTAAGCTGCGTTAGCGGGTGAGCACATGGCGTAACGTTTCACCATTGAAACCCTTGACTGGTGCATACTCGACCCAAAGCGATATTCCTGAGAAGATCGTGGTCTTGGCAAACGTGGTGTGCGATGTGACAGGAACACCATTGATACTTGTGTGTACCAGCGTCTCGGTGACATACACGCCCGGTCGCGAGTCGGCATAATACGTGAAGGTCTCCTTGCCGGTGAAGCCAATCGTCGGCGTCGAAATTGCCGCGACAAGGCTTACTCCGGGAGGACCATGGACGACATAATGGATCTCGCGAACATTCGACACACTGGTGCCAATCTCGGCCTGTACGTCGAGAATAGTGCCGTCGGAGAGAATGACGACCGGGTCGGAGCGGCAGCCGCGGAGTGCGGCATCTGCCACAGGGGTGAGTGGACCGGCGGCGAAGAATACTGCCAGCACCATGAAGGTGAGCAGGTGCAGGCGCGAGGTGAATGTTGTGGTAGAGCGGCGCATGCAGTGTCCTTTCGATTTACAGTTTCATTTAGGCCGACCAGCGAAAATCAACCTATGTTGCACAAATATACCGCATGAACCGCCACATGGGATCGGGCAGTTTGGTGACAGTCTTTTCACGATTTGTAATCAGTATTGTCTTTCCCCGTACAAGATCATGCCCGCCAGCTTTATGCGCCACGACACCTGTATATGGGCCGAGTTGGAATGACGTCTGAGGTCGCTTAACGGCTGGTGTGATGGTGCCGGCGATGGATGCGGATCGCCAGGTCGTAGTAATCGATCAGTTGATCCATGGTCGCCTGCCAATCGCGCCCGCGTGCATAGGCGATCGCGCCGGCACGCAGCCGGGCATGCAACTCGGGGTCGGCGCGTAATTGTTGCAGGCACTCGGCCAGCCCGCCTGGCTGGTCTTCATCATACACCAGCGCATTTTCGCCATCGCGTAGTGTATCGACCAGTCCGCCGCTCATACTGCCGATCACCGGCAGACCGCACGCCATCGCCTCCAGTGGTGCCAGGCCAAAGGTTTCGCTGGTTGAAGGAAAGACCAGCACATCGGCCGAGGCATAGGCCGCCACGACATCATCGCCGCGCAAGAAGCCGGTGAAGGTTGTCGCGGTGCCGGCAAAGAGGCGCTGCATCTGCGCCAGTTCCGGGCCACCGCCGACCAGTGCCAGCCGCACCCCCGGCAGGGTGGCGACACGTTCGCGCAGCAGGTGTACATTCTTCTCGCGCGAGATCCGCCCGACATAGAGTGCCAGAAACTGATCGGGCGCGCCGCCGCTCAAGCGCTCGCGCATCGCCATGCTGCGCAACTCGGGCCGGAAACGTTGGGTATCGATCCCACGATGCCACCAGCGCACCCGCCGGTAGCCATTGGCGCGTACCTGATCGCGCATGGCCGTACTCGGCACCAGGTTCAGATCGGCAATATTGTGGACCGAGCGGAACAGCCACCAGGCGATCGGGATACCCCAGGCACCCACATACAGCCGGGTGTAGGTCGGAATATCCATATGGCATGAAGCCACCAGTGGCAAGCGCAGCCGGCGCGCCAGGGCTATGCCGGTTGGGCCGAGGAAGGCCGGATTAACGACATGCACCACATCGGGGGCAAAGCGGCGCAGTTCGCGGCCGATGCGCGGCCATGGCAGATTCATGCGCAGCTCGGGGTAGAGCGGGAAGCGCGGCCCACCGGTTGGGATGCAGCGTGCACCGGCATAACTTGCCGGCATGTCGGGCGGCCCAAAGAGGATAACCTGGTGGCCACGTTCCTGAAGATGTTCCAATGCCTGGCAGAGGATCGAGACGACCCCATCGATCTTGGGCAGAAATGTCTCGGTGAAAATTGCAATACGCATACGCGATGGATCACGAGGGAGCACGGCGATACGGCGCTGCCTCGTGATCCGTTTCTCCTTCAGTGGCACCCGGATCCGCGCTTCAGGATTCCTTCTTGCCGCCAAACAGACCACCAAGCGTATTCAGCGCCTGTTCGGCCACATTACCGGCTATCGGGGTGTCGAGCAGGGTATCGAACTGGGCCTGGATCGGCTCGGGCAGGCGCTCTTTGATAAAGCCGACCACAACCTTCACTGCTTCGCGGGCCTGTGCTTCTGCCAGGCCGGTGCGTTCCATCACGAGTTTGACGAGCTGTTCCATGTGTCTGCTCCTTGTTGCATCACGAGAGAAACCATTGCCGCAGGTTTTCTCTTTACTCATTGCTGCCATTCAGCAAGCCACGTCGCAGGCGTTCTACTTCCGTACTCAGTTGCTGGCTTTCGCTACGGGCAGCGATCAGGTCGAACGAGAGGCGATCCTTCTCTTTGGTTGCCGAAGTAAGCGCACCGCGTACCGCACTCACCTCGTTACGCAGCCGTTCGACATCGGCGCGTACATGGGCTACATCGATACGTGCCGCCGAGAGATCGGCCTGTAGTGTTGTGCGCTCGGTCTCAGC
>CALLZL010000109.1 GCA_937859575.1 uncultured Chloroflexota bacterium | reverse complement strand
AGATCTTCCGCCAGGCGGCGGTGGTACCATGCCGTTGCGCAGTAGGTTGGCAGGAAGAAGACATACGGCAGATCATTGCCATGTTCAAATTCGAGTGTTTGAAAGTTGAGCACTACCGAGATCAGCATGATCCCGTTCAGGTACATGCCATGGCGTTCTTGCAAGTAGCCGGCCAGGCCGGCAGCCCGGGTGGTGCCGTAGCTCTCGCCGGCGAGATATTTTGGCGAACCCCAGCGCCGGTAACGTGTGGTGTAGAGGCGAATAAAATCGCCAACCGACTCAATATCCTTCTTGAAACCATGGAACTCGGTCGGTTTTTCGCCCGGCACCACCCGGCTATAGCCGGTGCTTACCGGATCGATAAAAACCAGATCGCTGACATCGAGGAGTGAGTAGTCATTCTCGATCAGGCGGTAGGGCGGCGGTAGCGGCCACCCTTCGTCGTCGAACTGCACCCGTTGCGGCCCAAGCAATCCGAGGTGCAACCAGACCGATGAAGAGCCCGGCCCACCATTGAACGCAAAGGTGATCGGCCGCTCGTAGGCTACTGCGTCATCGCGAGTATAGGCAACAAAGAAGATTGTTGCCCGCGGCTTTTCGCCCTCGGCGGTGCCATCCTTTTCATGCTCTTCCTTGAGCACGATTGTGCCGGTTGTGACGGTATAGGCGATCTGCTGGCCATTGATGACGGCCCGGTGCTGCGTGACCACAACCAGATCGCTGATATTGGCGGCCTCCGGCGGTTTTGGCTCGCTGGTCGGTTTCTGCTCGTCGGCCATGCGCTTCTCTCCTCTATTGCTTCTTACGGCTCAGCGCCACTCGCCCTCGTGCCGGATCAACACTCAGTACACGCACATCAACAATATCGCCAACATGCACGACATCGAGAGGGTTCTTAACAAAGCGATCGGCAAGTTCGGATACATGCACCAGTCCATCGTGTTTGAGGCCAATATCAACGAAAGCTCCGAAATCAACCACATTGCGCACAGTTCCTTTGAGCCACATGCCGGGCTGCAGATCTTCGAGCTTCAGCACGTCGGAACGCAAGATCGGAGGTGGTGCATCATCACGCGGGTCACGCCCCGGCTTCTCCATCGCTTCGAGCAGGTCGTGGAGGGTTGGTTCCCCAACCCCGGCAGCTGCCGCAAGGGTTGCTATGTCGGTTACACCACTCGCTATTCGCCGGCGCAGTATCGCCGCCACCCGTGGGAGATCGAGGTCTCCGGCAGTGCCATCCGCCAGCTCGATGAGCCTGCGGGCCGCATTGTACGATTCAGGATGAATGGCTGTCTGGTCGAGCGGGTCGGCGGCATCCGGGATGCGCAGAAAACCGGCCGCCTGTTCGAATGATTTTGGCCCGAGCCCCTTGACATCGCGCAACTGGCGGCGGGTGGCAAACGGCCCATTGGTATCGCGGTGGGTAACGATCGCTTTGGCCGTCTTGCTGGTCAGGCCGGCTACATGGCCGAGCAGCGCAGCCGATGCCGTATTCAGATCAACCCCTACATAGTTAACACAGCTTTCGATCACGGTGCCGAGCTGCTCATCCAGCCGGCGCTGGTCGACATCATGCTGATACAGGCCGACACCGAGTGCTTTGGGTTCGATCTTGACCAGTTCGGCAAGCGGATCTTGCAGGCGGCGTGCAATCGAGATATTGCCGCGCTGGGTGGCATCGAGGTTGGGGAACTCGGCGCGTGCCGTTTCGGAGGTTGAATAGACCGATGCACCCGCTTCGCTGACGATAACGTACTTGACATCCGGCACCACGCGGAGTACCTCGGCAACCAGTGCCTCGCTCTCGCGGCTGGCGGTGCCGTTGCCGATAGCGATCACATGCACCCGATACTGTTCGATCATGTGTTGGAGTGTAGCCCGTGCACGTTCTGGTTGATGCAGATAGATCGTCTCACCCGCCAGATAGCGCCCGGTCGGATCGACAACTGCGAGTTTGCAGCCGGTGCGATAGCCGGGATCCAGCCCTAACACTACCCGGCCGCGCAGCGGCGGCTGGAGCAGCAGGCCGCGCAGATTGGCGGCAAAGACCTGCAATGCATGTATTTCGGCCCGCTCGGTTAGTTCGTTCCGCAGGTCGCGTTCGATCGCCGGCAGCAGCAGGCGGCGGTATCCATCGGCCACGGCATGGCGCACCTCGGCAGCCATCCAGCCGTTGCCATGAGCAAAGCGGCGCTGGATGGTGGCAATAAATGCATCGTGATTGGCGTCGAGATTCACCTTCAGCGCACCTTCGCGTTCGCCACGATTGATCGCCAGAATACGATGGGCTGCCAGCCCTTGGATTGCACCACTAAATTCATAGTACGTCTGGTATTTGCCCTCGGCGTCGCCGTCGTCGCGCCGCTGTGTCCGGATCAGCGCCGTACGGCGGGTCGCCTCGCGCACTGCCTGGCGGACGGTAGCGGTTTCGGCGACTGTTTCGGCAATGATGTCGCGAGCTCCCGCATAGGCCGCTTCCACATCGGCAACCCCCTGATCGGCATTAACGAATGGCAGCGCGGTCGATTCGCGTTCTGCGGTGGGCGTAGCCTGTGCCAGCAGCAGGTCGGCAAGGGGCTGTAATCCCTGTTCGCGGGCGATCTGGGCACGGGTGCGCCGTTTTGGCCGGAACGGCAGATAGAGATCCTCGATGGCCTGCAGGGTCGTGGCAGCCGCGAGCTGGGCCGCTAGTTCGTCGGTCAGATGCCCACTACTCTCCAGGGCAGCAGAGACCTCGCTGCGCCGTGCCTCAAGGTTGCGCAGGTAGCCGAGGCGTTCGACAAGCCGCCGCAGTTGGTCTTCGTCAAGCCCACCGGTCACTTCCTTGCGGTAGCGCGTGATAAACGGCACGGTGTTGCCGTCGTCGAGCAGAGCGACGGTTCGTTCGACCTGCTCGACGGTGAGGCCCAGTTCGTGGGCCAGATGTTTCAGCATCATCTATGGCCTATGGGTTGAGTGAGCGAATGCCAAGCGTTACACCACTGCCGCGTTCGACAAGGTCGCCGCTGCGTGGAATGGAACTGACGACCTCGCCGGGCTGGAAGCGATCGCAGAGCGCCCCAAGCTTATCGCACTCCTGATAATCGCTGAACGAGAGGAATAATCCGACCCCTTCGATCCGCCGGCGCGCTTCGTCTTCGGTCATGCCGGTGACATCCGGCATCCGCACCCGATCGCCCAGGCTTACAAACAGGATGACGGTATCGCCGGGCCGCAACCGTACACCGGCCTGGGGCTCAGTGCGGAAGACAAACCCCTGGCTGAGCCGGTCAGGCTCCTCGACGGTTCGTACTTCGAGCCCGAGGTTGCTCAACTGGAATGCTGCATCCGGTGCGCGCATCGAGACAACCTGCGGTAGTGTGATCAGTTCCGGCCCCAGGCTGACGACATACGTGACGATACTGGTTTCGGTGATGATCTCGCCTGGTTTTGGCATTTGATCAAACACCAGCCCGGCCGGTATCTCGTCGTTGTTTTGCGGCGGATCGGCAACGGCTCGCAGGCCGCTACTCTCGAAGAGTTGCACGGCGGTGCGCTCTTCGCGCCCGATCGCATTTGGTACGATTACTTCGAGCGGGGCCGGTGTGGCCGTTTCGCCGATCTCGCTGGTGGCAGTCGGTTCGATCAGCGTCGGCACAGTGGGTCGCGGCGGATTCGAAAATGTGAAGAGCCCATCGAAGGTGCCACTGGCAAACAGATAGACGACAAACAGCACCATGCTGAGCACGATCATGCCGAGCAAGAAGAGCCCCAGATCACGCGCACCGCTGCTACCGGCCGGTGCCATGGCCGCCGAGCGTGGTGCCGGAAGCGGGTTGCGTACAGCCGGAGCGGCCGATCGTGCGGCCGGGCGCGCCCCTGGCTGTGAGCCGCGGGCCGGCGGGTGTGGCGGGCGGGTTGGCGGGTTGCGCGCCCCGACCCCCCCCCCCGCCCCCCCCCCCCCCG
>CALLZL010000108.1 GCA_937859575.1 uncultured Chloroflexota bacterium | reverse complement strand
CACTGGTTCTCGACGCCCACCCCCTCCCGCCTGCCATTCCTGCCATTGCTCTTCACCTTGGCCGCCGCTGCGGTTGTGCTACGGCTGCGGCGCCGCGAGTGGGCCACCTTGCGTAGCCGCTTCGGCATGCTGTGTGCCGCCCTGGCGCTGCTGCTCTTTACCACCGCCGCTGCCCCCTACGCCTATCTGCGCCCAAACGACGAAACCCTCCCTTCGTATTTTGGTCCGTATCCATCGAGTATTGCCAGCACCAGGCTCGCACTTGCCGCACGCCCGCGTTTCGAACGCACCGAACAGTTGCGCCAGGCACTCCACACGGGCGATACCGCGACTGCCGCCAGGCTCCTGGCCAACGGCCAACTCACCAGCGAGGCGTTGCGGATCGGCCCGGCATTGCTGGCTGCCCGCGAGGGGCGCTATGCCGATGGTCTGGCGCTGCTGCCCGATCCGGCGCAGATCGAACGTAGCGGCGATGCGATTGCCGCCGTTGTCCATGGCGATCTCCTGCGCAGCAGCGGTGATCTGGCTGCCGCGCGGGCCAGCTTCACGCCACGCTATGTCGATAGTGCGAATCCGGTCGAGTGGGCCTGGGAATGGCTTTCTCCGGCACCCACCAGCCGGATCGATCTGGGTGGCAATCTTGATCTGGGGTATATCTCGGGCTGCTATCTGGGTGAAGGGGATCCGAGTGGCGGCGGAACATTCCGCTGGTGTCGCGATGGCGCCAGGCTGCGGTTCCCGGCGGCAGCGGCAGCCGTGTCTCGTACCCTCGAACTACGCGTCGATGGTCGTGGCTGGGCCGGCTATGCCAATGAGCCGCCGCTGGTACATCTTCTGGCCGATGGGCAACCAATCGGAAGTTTTGCCATGGATCTGACGACGCCACAGGAGATACACTTGTTGCTCCCACCCGGTACACCCGGGCAGGATCTGGTGATCACCATGCATGCACCGAGCTTCGTTCCCGATGCGCGCCGCTATCTGAGCCAGCAGGGCGTGCAGGTCGGCCAGGTGCATCGGCTGGCGCTACGGCTGGATTATGTTGCCATCCTTGAGGGCACGCCATGAGCCGTCAGACACTGCGGCAGAACCCGCACATCCTGCCACTCCTGCTGCTACTGATACCGGCACTCCTGCTGCGGCTGGCCGTCTGGCACTGGCACGAGCTCTTCCCGCTCAGCGGCGATGAGCAAGAGTATCTGGCACAGGCGCTGACACTACTGCGTGAGCGGCAGTATGTCGAGCTCCAGCTGATGCGCCCACCACTCTATACTATCTTCCTCGCCGGCTGTATCTATATGCTCGATTCGCTGATCCAGCAACTGCGGCTGGTGCAAGCGATCATCAGCACCCTGACATTCATTCCCATCTATGCAATCGCCTGGGAATTGTGGCGTAGCCGGCGGATCGCAGTAATCACCGGCATGCTGTTCGGGCTGAACATGACCCTGGCGGTCACAGCGACCGAGCTACTCAGCGAGACCCTCTTCCTCTTTGGCCTGTGTGTTGTCTGCTGGTTGCTACTCCGGGCACGAGCGGGGCGGTATGCCGTTGGGTGGGCTCTGGCAGCCGGGATCGCACTCGGCGCATTGATCCTGATTCGCTCGGTGGCACTGCCGCTGCTGCCGCTGGCCGGGCTCTGGTTATTGCTGGCCGGCTACCGGCAGCATGGCCGACGTATACCTTTCCTCATGCCGGCGATTGCGCTCGGCTGTGGTGTGGCGCTGCTGCTGGTGCCCTGGGCGATCCGTAATACCATGACCTATGGCGGGCTGATCGTGGTTGACACGACCGGTGCCGAGAATCTGTGGCTCGACAACGACCCCGCCGGGCGCGAGGCCGTCAAGGCGCAACTCTACGCCCTTGGCGACGACCGTCTGGCACGGCAGCAATTGGCAACAGCGCAGGGCATGGCCGTGATCACCGCTGATCCGCAGCGCTTTGCCGCCAAAGCTTTTGGCGAAGCGCTGGAATTTTTTGCACTGCAATACACCGACGACATGCTCACCCGCGAAGAGATCTGGCTTTCACCGGCCGAGGTGTGGCTGCGCCTGTTGCTTGGCGATGGGCTCTGGTTGCTGATCCTGCTGGCCGGCAGCAGCGGCATGTGGCGTGCGCCGCCCGATCAATTACGCCCCGATCTGCGCTGGATCCTGGTGCCGTGGTGCCTCTATACGCTTGCAACAGCCATGCTGTTTCATGTCGAGCTGCGCTACCGGCTACCGGTATACCCGGCGCTGGCACCCTATGCAGCCTGGCAACTGCTGCAGCTGACGCGTAGCACAGCCGCATGGCGGAGCGCCGGCGCGCTGATCTCGCTTGTGCTGCTGGTGGCCCTGACGATTGCATACCGGCCATACCCGACTGAGGCGTGGCGGCTGGCAAACAAGCATGTGGCGCTCTGGCGCGGCGAGGCGGCACTGACAACCGGCGCACTGCAGCAGGCCGAGCACCATGCCGCACAAGCTCTGGTGTTTGATCCGCAGTCGGCCTGGGCCTACACAATCTCGGCCCGAGCGGCACTACTGGCCGGCGATCCGGCACGCGCCGCCGCTACTATTGCCTTTGGTGATGTGTACGATCATCCGTATGCCCATGTTCTGCGCGGCATCGCCCGGCGCGAACTCGGTGATCTGGAAGGAGCACGCGCCGATCTAGCCTACGAAACGGCATCACGCGAAGCATTGCAGCAACGCCTCTGGGGCGAGATGCCGGCGTATGGCATGCCCCCCGCTGCCCTCGCCATCGGGGATGGGCTCGACCTCGGCTTTGTGCGCGGCTTTCACCCCGCCGACCAGGCATATCGCTGGAGCGGCAGCGAAGCCCAGATCCGGCTCGCGCTACCGCCCGATGCGACGCGGCTGGTGATCCGCCTGGCGGCCCAACGCCCGGCCGGTGTTGCGCCGCCGCAGGTCGGCATTGCAATCAACGGGCAGCCGGCAGCACAGCTGCGCCCCGACAACACCTGGCGCGACTACCCG
>CALLZL010000107.1 GCA_937859575.1 uncultured Chloroflexota bacterium | reverse complement strand
GGGCGTCCCAATGTGGGCGCCCGCAATGCAATCGCCGGTACGGCGTGCGGCAGGCCACGCATGTCGTAGCTCGTGGTCAGCACCTCGCCCGAGCGGTGGGCGGCACCCCGCACCTCACCATAGTCGTCGAGGTGGGCGCTGCCGCTGTACAGCCAGTGGCGGAACCGCCAGCTCAGGCCACTCGGCATGCCGCCACGGTCCGACCCACGCACCGCCCGGTTGTTCTCCTGATACCAGGTATTTGAACGGCGTGAAGTGCTGCCATATCGACGGTGGTCGGCAGTAGAGACGGCCCGGCGGGCCGTCTCTACTCCAGATCGTCCCGGTGACAAACGGGCACTGACAACGAATACCGTATCTTCGCCGCAAGGCGGCTCAGGGTGACATGGGGCTGTGTGGCTCAGGGTGATGCCCAGTGGTGTTGATCAACACGTCGGCCAGCGATTTTACCAGCTGGTTGCTGCGTTGGGCTCGCCCATCGGCATTCAGATGGTACACCATGTCGAAGAAGAACTGATCGGCATAGACGAAGTCGCTCGGTTGATTGATTACAATCAGATCCGGGATGGTGCGTACCTGGGTTTCAACTGCTGCAATCGCTGCGCGGTTATCGGCCAGCGTAAACTGAGTTTCGGCGACGGGGGGGAATGTATAGACGACTTGAGAAAGTTGAAATACTTAAAGACAACCAGCACGCCAATGTTGGCCGTGATACTGACGATGAGCAGGATGCGCCGTCGCAAACCTTCCGATTCCTCGATCCATACACCGGTGACATAATCAACGGCAATGGTGAAGAAGAGAATAACGATATAGATTGGGACAAACGCCATGTAGAAGTAGCAACTTGCCGCCAGCAGCCAGAACCAACGATACCGCTGCGGCATCATGAAGTAGGCGGTCGTGACGATACCAAAGAAGATGGCAAACGGCAGCGAGTTGAAGAGCACAGCATGGCTCCGTCTTATACCGCCAAGAAACCTTACATGTGATTGATAATATTTTTTTGATACCGAGAATCATACTATAAGCGCAATAAAACCAAAGAGTCAAGCGATTCTTTGGGCTATCTGCAGGCTATGGGTGCCTATATGGGGGCGAGTTGGACGATTCGGTGACGGTAACAGATGCCAGGTGCCGCAGACCAGGGTGTATAATGGCTGAAGTGACGACCGGTAGGAAGAAAGGAAGACGCCTGGCCGGTATGCTAGGTTCCGGCAGTGTGCAACATCATGGATAGACACGATACCAATCCACTCAAGCAGCTCGAATGGCGCTGTATCGGCCCGTTTCGCGGTGGGCGCGTTGTGGCGGTCGCCGGCGACCCATCCCAGCAGGCGGTCTTCTATTTCGGCTCGACCGGCGGCGGCGTCTGGAAGACGACCGATGCCGGGCAGTACTGGGTGAATGTCTCGGACGGCTTCTTCAAACGTGCCTCAGTGGGTGCGATCGCGGTGGCTGCCGCCGATCCGAATGTGATCTATGTCGGCATGGGCGAAGCCACCATCCGTGGTAATGTCTCGCATGGCGATGGAGTATACCGCTCGACCGATGCGGGTCGCACCTGGCGGCATCTCGGCCTGGCGGCAACCCGTAATATCAGCAAGGTGCGGGTGCATCCTACCGATCCAAACCTGGTGCTGGTGGCGGCGCTCGGCCATGCCCATGGCTCCAATGCCGAACGCGGCATCTTCCGCTCGATCGATGGCGGCGCCTCCTGGGATCATGTGCTGTTTCGCTCCGAAGAGGCCGGTGCCAGCGATCTGTCGATCGATCCGACCAATCCGCGTATTCTCTATGCCGGCTTCTGGCAGACGCGCCGTGGGCCGTATGAGATGATCAGCGGCGGCCCCGGCAGCGGGTTGTTTCGCTCCGACGACGCCGGGCTGACATGGCACGAACTGACCGATAAGCCGGGCATACCGCAGGGGGTAAAGGGCAAGATCATGGTGGCGGCATCGGGCGCACGCGCCGGCCGGGTCTGGGCTATGGTCGAGGCCGAAAAGGGCGGCGTGTTCCGTTCCGACGACTGGGGCGAGACATGGGAATTGTTGAGCGAGGATCGCAATCTGCGCCAACGCGCCTGGTACTATAGCCACATCTATGCCGACCCATGTGATCCCGAGACCGTCTGGGTATTGAATGTTGAGACCTGGCGTTCAACCGATGGCGGCAAGACCTTCAGCCGCGTGCAGGTGCCGCATGGCGATAATCACGACCTCTGGATCGACCCGGCACAGCCACAGCGCATGATCATCGGCAACGACGGCGGCGGCACCGTGAGCCTCAACGGTGGTGTCTCGTGGTCAACCTTCTACAACCAGCCGACCTCTGAGTTCTACCATGTCGCAGTTGATACCCGCACACCCTACCGGGTATATGGAGCGCAGCAGGATAACACCACCTTCAGTACACCCAGCCGCAGCGGCCGTGATGCAATCAGTGCCGTGGAGTGGTATGAGATCGGTGGTGGTGAAAGCGGCTATATCGCCATTGATCCACGTGATCCGAATATTATCTATGCCGGCAGCTATCAGGGCTACCTGACGCGCTACGACCATGCCCGCGGCCAGTTACGCCAGATTGGTGTCTGGCCCGAAGAGTACAGCGGCTGGTCGGCCGGGCAGCAGAAATATCGCTTCAACTGGACGGCGCCGCTGTTGATTTCGCCGCATGACCCGAATACACTCTATATCGGGGCGAACTATCTGTTTCGCTCAGGTGACGAAGGGCAGACATGGGAAGCAATCAGCCCGGATCTGACACGCAACGACCCGGCGACTCTCGGCTCGTCGGGTGGGCCGATCACCAAAGATAACACCGGTGCCGAGAATTATGGCACGATCTTCGCCCTGGCCGAGTCACCGCTGCAGGCCGGCCTGCTCTGGGCCGGCAGCGACGATGGGTTGGTGCATGTGAGCCGCGATGGCGGCGCGACCTGGCAGAATATCACTCCGCCCGATCTGCCCGAATGGGCCTTGATCAGTATCATCGAGCCATCGCCCCACGACCCGGCAGTTGCCTATCTTGCCGCTACACGCTATAAGCACGACGACTTCGCGCCCTACCTGTACGCCACCGCCGATTACGGCCACAGCTGGCGCAAGATTGTCGCCGGGATTGCCGAGGATGATTTCACCCGGGTGGTGCGTGAAGATCCAGCACAGCGCGGCGTTCTCTACTGCGGCACCGAGACGGGTGTCTATGTTTCGTTCGATAATGGGGCGAACTGGCGGCGACTGGGCGGTAACCTGCCGGTCGTGCCGATCCACGATATGGTGATTGCGCAGGGCGATCTGGTATTGGCGACCCACGGCCGTTCGTTCTGGATCCTCGACGATCTGTCACAGTTGCGGCAGTTGGGCGATCTGCTGCAGCTTGCTGCACCGGCGCTACTGACACCACGCGATACCATGCGGCTGGCACAGCTGACGGATTTCGGCCATACACCACAGACCGGCCGTAACTACACCTTCGTTGCCGGCCTGATTCCGGCCTTTGATCAGGTCAAGACATCCGATGGCGAGATCAAGCGCAGCTGGCTGGATGCCGGCACCAACCCGCCGAACGGGGTGGTGATCAACTATGTGTTGCCGCAGGCCGCCGAGGGTGACCTGACGCTGACCCTGCGTGATGCAGCGGGCACCGAACTGCGCACATTCAAGAGCAAGGCGCAGGATGCAGCGCCGCAGCCGGCCGAGAATGCGTCCGCGCCACAACCACCGGCAGATCCGAAGGACGATGACGATGAACCCAGAGCGCCGGCGAAGGCCGGCCTGAATCGCTTCGTCTGGGATATGCGCAGCACACCGGCACAGAAGATCACCAGCGGTGAAGGGCACAAAGATGTAAGCCGCGCCGCACCGCGTGTACCGCCCGGGCGTTATCGTGTGGAACTCAGTATTGGTGAAGCAACATGGCATGCCGAGTTCGGCATTGTGCCCGACCCGCGTGCAATGGCAACCCAGGCCGATTACGAAGCGCAGTATACACTGCTCATGCGCTTGCATCAGCTGCTCGATCAGGCGCACAGTGCGGTGAACCGGGTACGCGCCGCCCGCGAGCAGATCAACGCCTGGATCAAACGCACCGAAACCCATGCCGCTGCGGCCCAGATCGCCGCCGCCGGCACGCAGATCAACACCCGGCTGGCTGCCGCCGAAGAGCAGTTGATCCAGGTGAAGGCGAAGAGCAGCCAGGATACGCTCAACTTCCCGGCTATGCTGAACGCCAAGCTGAGCTTCCTGGCAGCGTTTGCCGGCGGCTCTGAAAGTGGCCCGACACAGGCGCAGGAGCTGATGTGCGCCGATCTCGCGGCACGAGTGAACGAACAGCTCGACATAATCAATGCTGTTCTGAATGACGACCTTCCGGTATTTAATGCCCTGGTGCGCAGTAGCGATGTGCCGGCGGTTGTGGTGGCCGAGCGACACTGAAGATCTGAGACCAGATTGTTTGTCGGGTGCCGGCTGCGGCAGTATGGGCTGATCCCTATGGCCAGCTGCAAAACGATCGATCATTGGGGCCGCGCTCCCAGGATGCGGGCGGGACGCCCGCGTTCCCAGGATGCGGATGGCTCAAGATTTCTGCATCTAGCTATAATGGTCGATACGCAGGCGGTACCCGACACCCGGTTCGGTCGTGAAATAAACGGGCCGAGCCGGGTTTGCCTCTAGCTTGTGTCGCAGATGCTGCATATAGACGCGCACATAATGCACCGAATCAGCATCTTCCAATCCCCATACGTCGCGCAGGAGCTGCCGTTGGGTGACGACTCTGCCGGCGTGGCGAACCAGCACAACCAGCAGTTTGTATTCGAGCGGTGTCAGCCGTACCTCGTTGCCATCGAGGAACACCTGATGGCGTACCTGATCGATTCGCAATGGCCCAAGCTCAAAAATCGGTTCCGACGTTGCATTCGCGATACTTTTGTGGCGTAGCGCGACACGAATACGTGCCAACAGTTCACCGACACTGAATGGTTTGGTGAGATAATCATCGGCACCGGCATCGAGCAGCTGGATCTTGTCGTGCTCCTGGCCACGCGCCGTCAATACGATGATCGGCGTCTGGCTCCATGTGCGCAGCTCGTGCACAACCTCGATCCCATCACGGTCGGGCAGGCCAAGATCAAGAATAATGCAATCAGGATGACACACGGCTGCCTGGCGGAGCCCTTCCTGAGCAGTAGCGGCTTCTTGAAGGCGGTAGCCGTTGCCATGCAGGCTGGTGCGCAGAAAACGCCTGATCGGTATTTCATCCTCGATAATCAAAAGAATTGGCTCGGTTGTGCTCATGGTGTGCTCATTTCGGTGTGGCCGGTCTGTGGCTCGATCGAGGGTGGCGTACCTTCGATCGGCAGGGGGAATACAAATACTGCCCCGCCGCCCGGCCGTGCTTCACACCATATGGTACCACCATGGATGTGAATAATGCCGCGGCTAATCGTCAAACCCAACCCAACACCGCTCTGTGTCGGCTGCAGGCCACGGGTAAATTTGGTGAAGATAGCATCTTCCGATCCGGGTGGCACACCCGGCCCGCGATCAGCAACCCGCACCTGTACGGCTGGTGGTACCGTATCGTTGAGCACGGAAGCACTGATTGTGATCGGGGAAGTAGCTGGCGTGTATTTCAACGCATTTTCAAGCAAATTAACCAGCACTTGCTCGATCAACACGGCATCAAGTGGGATGAGTGGCAGATCATCGGCCAGCTCGACGAGAATGTCACGACCGCCGAGCTGTCGTTCGAGGCGTGTCAGAGCCGCGCCGACAACCTCTTCCAGCGGGTGCCACTCTTTACGGGCATGCATGCCGCCTGCCTCCAGTCGTGTCATTTCGAGAATATTATTCAACAGGCGGCTGAGGCGCTCGGCTTCATCATAGGCATTGGTCAGCAACTCGATACGTGTCGCATCATCTATGCCGTTCCCCGCATCCAGCACACTGCTCAGCGCACCGGTGACCACCGCCAGTGGTGTACGCAGATCATGCGAGACGCTTGAAAGCAGCGCATTCCGTGTGCGTTCAGCCTCCATTTGCACAGCTGTACGCTGCGCAACCTCGGCGAAAACGGCACGCTCGAAGGCAACTGCTGTCTGGCTGGCAAACGCATCGAGCAGATGGCGCTGTTCGGGGTTCAGGATCTGCTGAACCTGAGCCGGCTGAACCCCCAATACCCCGACAATACCCTGAGTGCCGCTCAGCGGCAGGTAGATCGCGGTTGCACTGGGCAGTGTATTAGTACTCAGCCCGGCCGGCTCACCATGGTCGAACACCCAATGCGCGATCCCAATGTCGGCCTCCGTCGGCTCAAAAAGCATACTCGAAGAGGTGGCTTCATTCTGCCAGGCCGGCAGGCCGGCGCCGGCGGCGATGCCGTCGAGTTCGGCGGCGAG
>CALLZL010000106.1 GCA_937859575.1 uncultured Chloroflexota bacterium | reverse complement strand
CTATCAGAAGCTCGCTGAATGACACCAGGCACACCACAGGCTGAGATCTCGATCGATATGGCTCTGGTGGCGCGGCTACTTGCCGATCAGCACCCGGATCTGGCCGATCTGCCATTGTGCCCATTCGATACCGGCTGGGATAACGTCATGTTTCGCCTTGGCGATCAGTTGGTGGTGCGCCTGCCGCGCCGGGCGGCGGCGGCGGCGCTCATCCGCCACGAGCAGCAGTGGTTGCCACAGATCGCCGAACGGCTCACCCTGCCGATTCCGGTGCCATGGCGCATCGGCCGGCCGGCACCCGGCTACCCCTGGTATTGGAGCATTGCTCCGTGGCTGAAGGGCGCCCCGGCCGATGATCATCCGATTAGTGCGTCGCAGGCACCGATCCTCGGCGCCTTTCTGCGGTCGTTGCATGTCGCCGCACCTGCCGAGGCACCGGCAAACCCGGTGCGCGGTGTTCCTCTCTCAGCCCGCGCTGCCGCAGTCGAAGCTCGCATGGCTAATCTGGCCGGTCGTACCGACCTGATCACTGCCATGATCCGGCAGCACTGGCAGGCAGCCCTGGCTGCACCGATCGATCTGCCGCCCACATGGTTGCATGGCGATCTGCATCCGCGGAATATCCTGCTGCACGAAGGCCGGCTCAGCGGCGTGATCGATTGGGGTGATATAACTGCCGGCGATCGTGCGACCGATCTGGCCGCAATCTGGATGCTCTGTGCGACTCCCGATCAGCGTGAGCGAGCACTGGCGGCCTATGGCGCGCCATCCGAAGCGACACGCCGCCGTGCGTTGGGCTGGGCTATTCTCTTTGGTGTGATGCTGCTCGACACTGGCCTGCATGATCATCCGATCCATGCCGCGATCGGCCGGCAGATCTTGCACCACTGCCAGTCGCCAGCTGTGTGACATGTTGTGTCATTGTTGACTCGGCCCTTGATGTGCCGCGGCAATCTTCGAGTATGCAATCATGCGCCACGGGCAAGCTATGTCTGGTATGATACCCGCAAGCGTATGGTTTCGGATCACACAGGTGCTACACGTACGCAAATGAGGCCAGGTGGTGTATTTTCGCTCTCGGCCACATGGCGTGGGGGAAATGTGTCTTCACAACAACAGAGTTTACTGACCGTCGATATCGAACGGCGCGGCTATGGACGCCGCTATAGCAGTTTGCCGGTTGATGAGCGTACGCGTGATGGTTTTATGATCGATTTCGAAGGTGCCCGTACGCGCCCTGATCAGATTGATATACAGCCGGGCGATACGGTGCGCTGGCGTGATGGTGAACGCCATATCGAAGGGATTGTTGAACATGTCAGCCGGACGCCAACCCGATTGATTGTCGCGGTGGGTGGTGCCACACCCCTGCCGCCCGAGGGGTTCTATTTCTGAAAGGTGCTGCATGAGCCGGTACGACACGATCATCCGCCACTGCATCCTGGTTACTCCAACTGGAGAACAACCGGCGGATCTGGCGTTATCCGATGGCCGGATCGTGCTGATTGCGCCTGAAATCGAAGGATCTGCCAGAGAGACCATCGATGCTGCCGGCCTGCATGTGTTTGCGGGTGCCATCGATGCACATATCCACCTCAACGAGCCAGGGCGTACCGAATGGGAAGGATTTGCCAGCGGGACGCGTGCCCTGGCCGCCGGTGGTGTGACGACCTGTTTTGACATGCCGCTGAATGCCCACCCGCCAACCCTCGATGCGGAGTCATTTGCAGCGAAACGTGCTGCCGGCGAGGCTGTTGCACTGGCCGATTTTGCCCTGTGGGGCGGCCTGACCCCAACCAATCTCGATCAGTTGCCAGAACTGGCGCATGCCGGTGTGATCGGTTTCAAAGCCTTCATGTCGCGGAGCGGTACCGCTGATTTTGTCGCTGCTGATGATCTGACGCTCTACAACGGGATGCGTACGGCAGCGGCGCTTGGCCTACCGGTGGCGGTGCATGCCGAGAATGATCACCTGACCGCAGCTCTGGCACAGCAGGCGCAGGCGGCTGGGCGTACCACCATGCGTGATTATCTGCACTCGCGGCCGGTGATTGCCGAGCTCGAAGCGATTGGTCGCGCCATTGCCTTTGCCCGCGATACTGGTTGCCGCCTGCATATCGTGCATGTGAGTACTGGCCGTGGGGTTGCCCTGGTTGCTGAAGCTCGTGCGACCGGTGTGGATGTGAGCTGCGAAACCTGCCCACACTATCTGGTGCTGACTGAGGATGATGCCGAGCGCCTGGGGGCGGTGGCGAAGTGTGCCCCACCGTTGCGGGCTGCTGCTGAGCAGCATGCGCTTTGGCAGGCATTGGCCGATGGTAGGCTGCCGATGGTCGCATCCGATCACTCACCTGCGCCGCCTGAACTCAAACAAGCGGCCGATTTCTTTCGGATCTGGGGTGGAATCTCGGGCTGTCAATTGTTGTTGCTTCTGCTGCTCAGTGAAGGCTATCACCGCCGCAAGCTGCCGCTATCGCTGATTAGTTCGGTCACTGCCGGTTATGTTGCCCAGCGCTTTGGTCTCGCAGCATACAAGGGGCAGATTGCTCTGAACGCTGATGCCGATCTGGTGTTGATCGATCTGGCGCATCACGCACCGCTACAGCAGCAGGATCTGTACGATCGGCACCGTCTTAGCCCGTTTCTTGGCCATGTATTGCGTGCCCGTGTGGTGCGTACGTTTGTGCGCGGTACGACGGTCTTCCACAATGGCCGGTTTGCGAGCGCACCGGCAGGTCGCTTGATCCAGGGCCGTGGCGCTATCGGCTCATAGCCCCCGCTGAAGCATGCCGAACTGCTCAGGCAGCTGCATGCTTCAGCGGGTATCGCGTGCTCATGCGGCAAAACCGCCGGCCACTATGCGTGGCCGATACTCCGGTACCGGGCCGGCATCGTGATCGCGTGCGCCCCAATCGCCGACATCGGAGCGCGGGCCGAAGATGTTTCCAGCGCCAACAACCTGCAGGATATGGAATTCGTCACTCATCAGCCCCAGAAAGATCGAAAGAAACGCATCGGCCGGTGGTACGCCCGAGCCGGTATAGCCGTGGCGCACAATACACAGATCGAGCAGATACCGCCGATCGACAAACACGCGTACCCGCCGGTCGTGGTGTCGTTGCGGATCGATACGAACCCGATACACCAGCTCGCTGCAGCGATCGGGTAGCCGCCAGGCGGTGGGGCGGAACAGCCCGCCGACGCCGCCTATTAGCCGCCGGATCGTCTGTAGTGCGTCATTCGGCCGCATTGACGAAACATCCAGGTACCCCTGGCGCTGCAACATACTATAGTGATCGCCAAGGAACATCTGCAGCAAGAGTTCGGCGCGTTGCACCGGTGTTAACCCGTCACCAAGATCGGCCTGGCCGGCAGCAGCGGTCAGGTTGCCGATCCCCGGCGGTATACGGCGCATCCGTGTAGTGTGGGGAGCAACGAAATGGGCTGGTGGTAAGCCGACATTCAGATGATGCTGGTGGGCAATGGCAGCAGCGATCATCCAGCCGGCCCATGCTGCCGTCTGCTGTTTCTGGGCTGCGGCATCGGGCATGCCGCGCACCGGCAGGGCGACAGTGCCCGAAATGAGCTCACCCGCATCGTTCTGCAGCGCCAGGGTTGTCCAGTGATACTCCTCTTGCACTGGCTGGCCGCGCCGTGTTCCACTGATCGGCCGCAACCGCTCGCGTAGTATCCAGCGCCCGCCGAGATCGGCCACGAGCGGGTTCGCCGCTGCAAGATCGGCGGCGCTGCCGATCCGGCCGGCAAATGGGCTTGGCTGAGCCGGCTGAGCCTCGCGCCGCAACAACTGTTCAAACGGGTCGGTATGTTTGCAGCTGCGGCGTGGATGAGTGCCGCGTGCGTCACGGACCCATCCGATACAGTCGCACGAGGGGCGAAACGGCACATGCGCCGGATCTTCCCCAGGCAGCGGGTCGTGGCGTGGCCGGTGGGTGTCGATCAGTATACGATACCAGGCATTTGGATCGCTTGCGGATCGAATGGCGCCAAGCATGCGAAAATCGCCGTTGAGCAGAGATTTGATCGGCATGGGTGTGCGGCTCCTGTATTAGCGTATACCGCCCTGCAGTGGATATGTGATCAAGAGTTCGCTCTGCTGGATCGGATCAAACTCGCTGATCGGAAGCCGTGCATCAAGTGGTAGCTCGCGCCCATCACCACCCGAAATGACATACACGCGCTGGCCGATTCGGCGTGCTGTATGGCTGTTTGTCTCGGCTACGGCGGTGTGGGCCTGTTCGAGTGCCCAACGTTCGGCGGGTGTAATACGCCGCTGATCGGCCAGCACAAACTCCAATGGTTCGAGTTGTGCCGCCAGCCGTGGAAAGTAGCCGGCTGCATCGCCGGCACGACCCATCTTGCGGATGACGCCCAGCCCGGTGAAGATTGGCGAGAGGGCATCCGCCTCGCCGGCACGGTAGCGCCGTACCTGTTCGGCCCATGCTGCCGCGTGCTTGACATGCTCGGCTGCAGTGTAGCGCCGCTGCCCCAGAAACGTGCTGCTCGTTGATGCCTCCATTGGAATACTCCTTGCAGTTTGCAGTTCTCGGTTCCCCACCGTCAGAATAGCACATGCGTGTGACATCTACCGCCACATTGGGCACAGGCGACATTGTGCTAGAATGAAAATAACCAGCTGCAACGAGAAGAGAAGAAGAGGGGAACGAGTATGCATCACGAAGTTCCGTTGTTACTCAACATTGCCATTGCGCTGGTTGCTGCCTTCGCCGGAGGCTTGCTGGCGCGGCGCGCCGGCCTGCCGCCGATTGTCGGGTATCTGTTCGCCGGCATGGCGATCGGCCCGTTTACTCCTGGTTTTGTCGGCGATATCGAGACCATCAGCCAGCTCGCCGAGCTTGGGGTGATCTTCCTGATGTTCGGTGTCGGCCTGCACTTCTCGTTTCGTGATCTCTGGGCGGTGCGCAGTGTGGCGGTGCCCGGCGCGGCTGCGCAGATGTTGATTGCCACCGCCCTCGGCTTTGCGCTAACGCAGTTCTGGGGCTGGTCGGTCGGTGCCGGGCTGGTGCTCGGCTTCTCGATCTCGATCGCCAGCACGGTGGTGCTGCTGCGCGGCCTGATGGATGCCGGCCTGCTGAATACCAGCCATGGCCGGCTGGCGGTCGGTTGGCTGGTGATGGAAGATCTGGCGACGGTACTGCTGCTGGTGTTGCTACCCTCGTTCTTTGCCAGGAGTGGTGACAGCGGCTGGTTGAGTGCCGGGAGCGCCATCCTGATGGCCGGGATCTTCATTGCACTGATGATTCTGGTCGGCTCGCGCTTTGCCCCGTGGCTACTGTTTCAGATCGTCCATACCCGTTCCCGCGAGCTCTTCATTCTGGCGGTGGTGGCAATCGCGCTCGGCACGGCAGTCGGCTCGGCCGAGCTTTTTGGTGTCTCTCTTGCCCTGGGTGCCTTTCTGGCCGGTGTCGTGCTCGGCGAGTCGTCGATCAGCCATCAGGTCGGTGCCGAAGTGCTTCCCTTCCGCGAAACCTTCGCAGTCCTCTTCTTCGTTTCAGTCGGCATGCTTGTCAATGTCAGCTATCTGCTGGCCAATGCAGGCCAGGTGCTGATTCTCACACTGTTGATTGTGGTTGGGAAATCGGTGCTTACCGCACTACTCGGGCTCTTTTTTTCCATTCCTGCCCGCACTATTCTGGTGGTGGCGGCAGGGTTAAGCCAGATCGGCGAGTTCTCGTTTATTGTTGGCCAGGCGGGTGTGCGCCTGGGGGTCTTGACGCAGGATCAATATTCGCTCATCCTGGCCGGTGCACTGCTCTCCATACTTGTCAACCCGCTGATGTACCGCCTGATCCCACATGCCGAGCGGTTCTTTCAACGTTTTCCCGCCTTCTGGAAACTGCTCGACCGCCATGGCCCATCGCCGGCACCGGTCGCCGAGGGGTTGCACGATCATGTGGTCATCGTCGGCTATGGCCGCGTCGGCCGCCATATCGTCACTGTCTTGCAGCATCTTGGTGTGCCGTTGCTGGTAGTCGAGATCGATGCCGGCCGGGCGGTTGAGTTCGAACGGCAGGGGGTTTCGACGCTGTATGGCGATGCGGCGAATTCCGAAGTTCTTGATCACGCCGGCCTTGGCCGCGCCCGTGCGCTGGTTGTGACGCTGCCCAACGAAGCGGCTGCCGAGATGGTTGTGGCTGCCGGGCGGCAGCTGGCACCCGAACTACCGATTATTGCGCGAGCCGCAACGCGCTCTGGGGTTGGGCGGCTTACTGATCTTGGCGCGCAGGATGTCATTCATCCCGAGCTCGAAGGCGGACTCGAAGTTTTGCGCCATACGCTGTTGGCGCTCGATTACCCACCGCTTGATGTGCAGCAGTATGCAGATGCCGTACGCCGCGATCAGTATGATCCCGCGATCAATACCGGC
>CALLZL010000105.1 GCA_937859575.1 uncultured Chloroflexota bacterium | reverse complement strand
TGATGCCGATCTCCCGGCCGCGGCGCAGCACTCGGGCAGAGTTGCTTGATGCGCCAGATGTCGAACCGGTTGCGCTGGCCGAGAATCTGCGTGATCTGCGCAGTATCGGCCGGTTGCTTGGCAGCACGGCGCAGTGCCTGCGGGTGCTGCGGCCCTGGCTACGGCAGCTGCCGCCCGGTGCGCCGGTATCGCTGCTCGATATCGCCACCGGTGGTGGTGATGGGGCGGCATTGCTGGGATGTGCGGTACGGCGCGCCGGTTATCGTGTGCAACTGATCGGCAGCGACCGGCTGGCGGCAGCACTGCAGTATGCAGCTCTGGCGCATCCGCAACTACACCTGCTGCGGCATGTCGCGCCGGCGCTTCCACTGGCCGATCAGGCCGTTGATATTGCGGTGCTGCAACTGGCGCTGCACCATTTCGAGCCGGCAGAAGCGCCGGCGCTTCTGCGTGAGATGACGCGCGTCGCACGGCGGGGCGTGGTTGTGGTGGATCTCCAGCGCAGCTGGGCCGGCTACCTCGGTGCCCGGCTGCTGTCGCATGGGCCGTGGGGCGAGCTGGCGCGCCATGATGGGCCGCTTTCGGCGCTGCGTGCCTATACGCCGGCCGAAGTGCGGCAACTTGCGGCAGTGGCCGGCATGGTGGGGGCGCAGGTTATGACGGCCGGGCCACTGTTGCTGACGCTCAGTTACTCGGTTGGCGGCAGCGGCAGCGGGTTTGCGGCAAATGCATACTCTTCAACGACCTGGCCGCCGATCAGATGTTCCTGAATGATCCGTTCGAGTACCTCGGGGGTACAGGAATGATACCAGGTGCCCTCGGGGTAAACAACCGCAATCGGGCCGTTCATGCAGACCCGCAGGCAGTTGGCTTTGGTGCGGTACACACCGCCCGCCGCCAACGACAGATTCAGCTTCTTGAGGCGGTTTTTCAGGTAATCCCAGGCCTGCAGGCTTGCTTCGCGGCCGCAACACTTTGGCTCCGTCTGATCGGCACAGATGAAGATATGGCGCGTATAGCTGCCGATCATCAGTTCGGCGGTCTTCTGCTCGATGGTTTTTGCTTCAGTCATTCCATTCCTCATGTATCGGCGAGTGGTAAGGTCAAAAAGAAGGTTGAGCCATGCCCTTCGCGGCTGGTGGCCCAGATCCGGCCGCCGTGGCCTTCGACAAGATGTTTGGCGATCGCCAGGCCGAGGCCGGTACCGCCGCTGTTGCGGGTACGGGCGCGATCGACTTTATAGAAACGTTCGAAAATGCGCGGCAGATCCTGCCCCGGAATTCCGATCCCGCTATCCTGAATAGTGATCATGATCCAATCACCGCTGCCATGGCCCGGTGGAAGTGTGACCGCCGGTGACGGATAGCCGGTGATCAGATGCCCCTGGGGATCGACGCTGATTGGTTGGGCGGCAATAATGATCTCGCCCTCGTTGGGCGAGAACTTGATCGCATTATGCAGCAGGTTCAGCAACACCTGGCCGATCCGGCCATCATCGATCAGGATGAGCGGTAATGTTTCGGGAAGCCGGGTTGTACAACGAATCATCTTGCGCTCCGCCTGTGGCCGGATCCGCTCGAGGGCACGCGTGATCACCGGCGCAAGCTGGGTGGGTGTAAGTTGCAGTGCAACCCGGCCCGATTCGATCTGTGAGAGCTCGTGCAACTCATCGACAAGCTGTGTGATGGCATCCACTTCGTGGGCCATCTGGTCGAGCATGCGGCTGGCGATCGCCGGTGGCGGGTTGGATTGGAGTGTCTCGACCAGCAGCTTGACCGAGGCAAGCGGCGTGCGGAGTTCGTGCGACACATTGGCAACCATATCGCGGCGGGCGCGTTCGAGCATGCCGATCTGCGTCACATCGCGCAACATGATCACCACCACCGGTACATCATCGAGCACCATGGGGGTGGCACGCACGCGTAACGTACGCCCTTCCATCGGTGGCTGGATCACCATCTCGCGTGTTTCGCCATCGCGCAAAACCTCGCCCACCAGAGTATCGACCTGATAATCGCGGATCAACACAATCAGCGCCCGATCGAGGGCACGCTGGCGGGTTGTCTGCAGGATCTCTTCGGCGACGCTGTTGAGGTAGCGCAGCCGGCGATCGGTATCGATCACCAGCAGCCCGGCATCAAGTGCATCCAGCGCTGTATAGAAGAGCGGTGTGAGTGGTGGGCAGGGTCGGCTGCTTGCAGCCGGCAAAACCGCCGGCCCAACCAGTGACGGTCGGCGGCGCAGGCGCAGATTCCAGGCCAGCAGTACCAGGGTAGCGAGGGCGAGCAGGGCGGTGATCATATCGAGCATCGCGTCAGGCCGTTGGAATCTCGAAGCGATACCCGACACCGCGTACCGTCTGGATGTAGATCGGGCGGCCTGGATCCGGTTCGACCTTTTCGCGGAGCCAACGGATATGGACATCGACGGTGCGGCTATCGCCGAGGAAATCGTAGCCCCAGACCCGTTCGAGCAGCACATCGCGCGAGAGCGCCATGCCACGGTTGCGGATCAGGCAGGTGAGCAGATCAAACTCCTTTTGTGAAAGGCTCAACTCACCACCATCGCGCCATGCCCGGCGCGAGCCGGTATCGACCCGCAGGCTGCCGGCATCAAGCACTTCGCGACTGGTGATCGGCTGGCGGTCGCTACGGCGCATAATTGCCCGTACACGGGCCAGCAGTTCGCCCAGGCTAAACGGCTTAGCGACATAATCATCGGCACCGAGTTCGAGGCCGGCGATGCGATCAACTTCATCCTGGCGTGCCGTCAACATCAAAATCGGCGCGTCGCTCTCCTGGCGCAGGATGCGGCAGACCGAGAAGCCATCGAGGCGCGGCAGCATAATATCGAGGATCACCATATCGGGATGTTCACGGCGTGCTTTATCAAGCCCCTGGACACCATCAGAGGCCATGATTACACTGTGGCCTTCGCGTTCGAGGTTGTAGCGCAGCGTTTCGGCCAGGGTTACATCATCTTCGACAAGCAGAATAGTTGACATACGATCCTGTCAGTGGCTGATAAGAACCGGCGGCTCAGGTATCGGATCCGGCACGCCCGACACCATTGCTGGCACGACAGACATAGATCGTCGCATCGTGGCCGGTTGCATGCCGATACGCTTCAGCGACACTGCTGCGGAAGAGATCAACGGCGGTGGGATCGACAAGGCTAATCGTACACCCGCCGAAGCCGGCACCGGTGAGGCGTGAGCCATAACACCCGGGTACCTGCTGTGCAGCGGCGACGAGCGCATCCATTGCGGGGATGCTTACTTCGTAATCATCGCGCAGGCTGGCGTGAGATTCATTCATCAGGCGGCCGAAAGTGGCAACATCGCCGGCTTCGAGAGCGGCAGCACTGCGCACGACCCGGTCGTTCTCGCTCACGACATGGCGTGCCCTGGCACGTACCGGCTCGGGGAGCTCGGCCTGAAGCGCGGCAAACTGTTCGGGGCTTACATCGCGCAGGGCAGTGATTTTGGGGAGGTGACGCCGCAGCAGCCTGACCGCCTGTTCGCATTCGCTGCGCCGCTGGTTGTAGGCCGAACCGGCAAGGGTACGCTCGATATGACTATCACAGACAATGAGCCGGACATCGGGTGGGATCGGCACCGGGCGATAGTTGAGATCGCGGCAATCGAGCAACAGGGCATGATTGGCCTGGCCGAGCGCCGAGATGAACTGATCCATAATGCCGCACTGCACACCGACGAAGCTGTTTTCGGCACCTTGGGCGAGCAAGGCAAGCGCTTCGCCAAGGATGTTGAGCTTGTTGAGAATCTGGAAGGAATAGCCGACCGCCACTTCAAGTGCCGCTGATGACGAAAGCCCGGCACCACGCGGAATATCGCTCGTGATCAGCAGATTCGCACCTCCGAGGGTATGGCCGGCCACTTGCAGCGCCTTGACGACGCCACGAATATAGTTGCTCCAGGGAGTCGTCGTGCTGAACTCGACGGTATCGAGCGAGAACTCATCTTCGGCATCATAATCAGCCGCCACCACATGAACAAGTCGATCGGTGCGTGGGCGAGCCGCCACCAGCGTTGCCCGATCGATGGCTGCCGGGAAGACAAAGCCATCGTTATAATCGGTATGTTCGCCGATCAGATTCACACGCCCGGGTGCACGAACAATCAGGCGCGGATGGATGCCAAAGCGGCGCTGAAAGAGATCACGAACAATATTCGGGTCGATCATAGGATCTTCTTTGCATGGTAGAGCGTATTGGTTGCATTATAGCATAGCATTTTTCGGCGGCACACAAGGCCGAAAAATGCTACAATATACTACTCGCAAATGTGTTCGGAATGACGTGAGGTGCTCGATGACAATCCGCGTGCTGGAGCCGACAGTGGCCGCACAGATCGCGGCTGGTGAGGTTGTCGAGCGGCCGGCTTCAGTTGTGCGTGAACTGGTAGAAAACGCACTCGATGCCGGTGCCCGGCAGATCCGGATCGAAGTATTCGATGGCGGGTTGCGTGAATTGAGTGTGCACGACGACGGCTGCGGCATGGCGGCCGCCGAGGTCGAGCTGGCATTTGCGCGTCATGCGACGAGCAAGTTACGCAGTGCCGATGATCTCTGGGCGATTGCGACGCTCGGGTTTCGTGGTGAGGCGCTACCGTCGGTGGCGGCGGTAGCACAGGTGGTGTGTGTGACGCGTGCCCGCGACGAAGCGGTCGGTACCGAGCTGCGCATTGCGGGTGGCGAACTACAGGCGCGGCGGCCGCGTGGTGCTCCGCCGGGCACAACCATCAGTGTACGCAATCTGTTCTATAACACGCCGGTGCGGCGCGAATTTCTGCGTTCGGAGGCGAGTGAGACGACGGCAATTGCCGGTGTGGTAACGCAGTATGCGCTGGCATACCCTCAGGTGCGCTTCTCGCTCCTGATCGATGAACGTCTTGCGCTGCAGACAAACGGCAGCGGTGATCTGCGCACGGCGTTGATCGAGGTGTACGGCATCGCTATTGCCAGCCAGATGTTGCCTCTGGCGGCCGAGTTCGGCAGCGGGGCGGAGGCTATCAGGCTGAGCGGGATGATTGCACCGCCAGGGTTGACGCGTAGTAGCCGGAACGGGCTGCATCTGTTTGTCAATCGGCGTGCCATTCAGCCACGCGGCCAGATCGCCCTTGTGATCGAAGAGGCGTATCATACGCTGTTGCTGCGCGGGCGGCATCCGCTTGTCGTGCTGCAGATTGCTATTGATCCGGCTGCGGTCGATGTGAATGTTCATCCGACCAAGAGCGAAGTGAAGTTTCGCGATGCCGCCCGGGTCATGAGTGCGATCGGCAGGGCGGTACGCGATACGCTGATCGATGCGGCCGAGATGCCGGCATGGGAAGAAACGGGCGACCGGTTGTTTGATATCGCGCAACGACGTTTTGAACTGCGCCGGCTTGGTGGCGCGCCCCAGGAGCCGCAGGTGATGACCGCATGGGAGCCTGCTGCGTTGCCTGATGCTACACTCATGCTGCAGGATCTGCAGCTGCTTGGGCAGATCGCACAGACCTACCTGGTGGCCGATGGTGCCGCCGGCATGGTGTTGATCGACCAGCATGCAGCCCATGCGCGGATCTGCTATGAGCGGCTGGCAGCGCACTATGCAGCGGGGCAGATCGAGCGCCAGCCGCTCGTGCCGCCACTGGTGGTTGAGTTGCCGCCCGAGGTGCATGCGACCCTGCTTGGCGCAGCGGGGCAGCTGGAGGCATGGGGATTTGTGATCGGGGATTTTGGTGCGGCATTGCGCATCCGCGAAGCACCGGCCGGCATGGCAGCCGAACGGATCGCCAGCGTGCTGCAAGCGATCGGCGAGCGACTGATGCAGGGGGGCGTGGCGGATGAATGGCCCACGGAATTATTGATGATTCTGGCATGCCACAGCGCCGTGCAGGTTGGTGATCCGCTCACGCCGGCCGATCAGGCAGCCCTTCTCCAGCAGTTACAGCAGTGCGCGGCGCCGCTCACATCCCCGCGTGGCCGGCCGACGTTGATCGTGCTGACACATGTGCAGTTGGCGCGCCAGTTTGGCTATGGGTAGAGAATGAGCGTACGGGGTGTTGGTGCATGCTATACCGCTAGGTGTGCAGCCCTTCGATTACTCCACATCACCCCAGAGATACTCAGCGAGTTGGCTGGTAATGGTGAGCGTCTGATCGTCGCGGTGGAGGGTAATGCCGACCGACGGGGTCAGGTCGGTAATATCGAAACGTGCACCCGGCACAAGACCATTTGACTGGAGATAGCGGATCAGATCGCTATCTTCCTCGGCTTCTTCGACGATTCGGCGTAAAGTGAAGGCCTGGCCGACACTCGCATCGCTGAGACGGATGTCGCCCGGGTAGCCGATACCACGGCCGGGGATGGGGTTGCCATGCGGGCAGGGGGTCGCATCGCTG
>CALLZL010000104.1 GCA_937859575.1 uncultured Chloroflexota bacterium | reverse complement strand
CCCCGGCGCCCGGCAACGTCAGCGTGCAGTTCGTCCAGCGTTCACGACAATCTATCGCACCGGTGTGGGTGCGTGTTCCGATGATGGTGACTTCCCCATGGTAGCTGCGGCAGTTCTGGTAGCTCGGCGCGCATCCATGCACCACACGAACATCCTCATACGGTAGATCGTATGCATCGAGAACCGCAATCACTGCCTCGCGGTAGGTGCCCGGCCACTGCTGCGCGCCCGCCGGCAGCGCCGCTGAGCCGGCGATAATCAGTAGCGCCCCCCCAAGCGTCAGCCATACTATCCAGCGCATCGCATCCCTCCTCGCTGTGCCGGTATACCCGCCTACAGTCAAGCACGCTGCCGCACCGCAGATAAGGCTTTTTGTGATAGAGAAGGTGATACAAAAAGTGATATAGCGCTTGCTGGAGGCTTGAGTCGCGGCGATCTCGATGGTATAGTTGCACTACCACATTTGTGACTATTGCGACTGCGAGGGAGCGCGCCGATGAGCGATCCGCACACCTTTGGGCGGCTGGTGCGCCAGCGCCGCCGTATGCTGGATCTGACGCAGGATGAACTGGCGCGGCGTGTCGCCTGTGCGCCGGTGACGATCCGCAAGATCGAGTATGACGAACTGCGCCCGTCGCAGCAGATCGCCGAGCGCTTGGCAATGGCTCTTGGTATCCCACTCAACGAACGGGCGGCCTTTGTGCGACTGGCGCGCCAAACACGCCCTGGTGGCAAAGAGTCGCTTGTTCCCAGCACGCCACCGCCCACCCCCACCGAGATCGGCAGCGACGACCTCTCGGGTCGTGCGATTCGTGGTTATGCACTCGGCGAGAAGCTGGGTGCCGGTGAGTTCGGCGCGGTGTATCGCGCAGTGCAGCCGCTTGTCGAGCGCGAAGTGGCGATTAAGATCATTCTGCCGCAGTACGCCAACCACCCGGATTTCATCCGTCGTTTCGAGGCTGAGGCGCAACTGATCGCGCGCCTCGAACACCCGCATATCGTGCCGCTCTACGACTACTGGCGTGAGCCGGGGGTTGCCTACCTCGTCATGCGATTGTTGCGCGGCGGCAGTCTGCATCAGTACCTGCAGCGCGGCCCGCTCGCGCCCGAGGCTGTCGCAACGCTGCTCGAACAACTCGGTGCAGCGTTGTACGCTGCCCATCGCGCCGGTGTTGTGCATCGCGACCTGAAGCCGGCCAATGTGCTGCTCGATGAGGAAGGGAATGCCTATCTGGCCGATTTCGGCATCGCCCGACAGCTTGCCAGCCCGGAGCCGCAATTGACGCAGCAGGATGTCTTTGTTGGTTCGCCGGCCTATGCTGCGCCTGAGCAGATCCGCGCCGAGCCGGTGACGCCACAAACTGATATCTACTGCATGGGGATCATGCTGTTCGAACTGCTTACCGGCAGGCAGCCATTCCGCACGCCGCCGCTCAATCTGGAGCGCGCCGATCTGCCGCCAGCACTCGATGCGGTGATCCAGCGGGCGACGGCGAAGATTCCAGGTGCGCGCTATGCCGATGTGCCGCAACTCGTCGCGGCGTTTGTCGATGCGGTGCAACTGAGTGGTGCGGCGCGGCGGATTTCGAATGGCGCGGGTGCGACGGAGCACATGGCGCCGGCCGCGCTCCCGACACAACGCCTCGATCTGAGCGACGCCGACAATCCGTACAAAGGGCTGCGGGCATTCGATGAGGCGGACGCCGGGGATTTCTTTGGGCGTGAGGCGCTCGTGCAGCAGTTGCTCGCCCGGATGGGGGAAAGGGATG
>CALLZL010000103.1 GCA_937859575.1 uncultured Chloroflexota bacterium | reverse complement strand
CCGGCAATGGTGGCAGAGCGCACCGACGAGTTGCCACGGGCGCAGCGTGCCGGGCGGCGGGCGCAGTCGTTGTACCGGCCGCGTACCCCCGGCAGCGAACTGCGCGGTCGCCGGGCGCGACTCTAAGCGGGTTGTGGTGTCGTCGGCAGGATGCACCGACACCACGAGACATTCCTTCGCTTGTTCAGGCTACCGACGGCTGCAGCAACCCTGCAGCTGTCGGTAGTGTTGGGCCTGGTATGCCGCATAATACGATCCAGATCTGGTATGTTGATCTGCAACGAAGCCATGCTGAGCTGGCGCAACTCAGAGCGACGTTGAGCAATGACGAGGTGGCGCGTGGCGAACGGCTGCGCTTGGCTGAATTACGGCGTCGCGTCTGGGTGGCGCGTGGTGCGTTGCGAGCGATCCTGGCGGCAGAGTTGCAGTGTGCGGCAGCCGATGTCATGTTTGCCTACGGGCGCAACGGCAAGCCGGCGGTGATCGGCGATCTACGCTTTAATGTCTCGCACTCCGGCGAGCTGGCGTTGATCGCCATCGGGTATCGTCGTGAGCTGGGGATCGACATCGAACAGGTGCGGCCGTATGCCGAGGTACGGCAGATCACCGGCCAGTTCTTTTCCCCCTACGAACAAGCCACCCTGCATGCGCTCCCATCCGAGCAGTGGTCGCTCGGTTTTTTCAACTGCTGGACACGCAAAGAGGCTTATTTGAAAGCGCTTGGTGATGGATTCGCCCGTGGGCTTGATACCTTTGATGTGACTCTGGCCCCGGGGGATGTGCCGCGCCTGTTACGGGTTGGCTGGGATGCGGCGGAGGTAGATCGCTGGCGTATGTATGCCTGGCAACCGGCAGCAGCGTATACAGCAGCGCTCTGTGTTGCCGGTGAAGGTTGGCAGGTCGAACATCGCACCTGGTAATGCTACTGCGCAACTTCACGGGCGATGATCAGCCGTTCTGACTCAGCGATGGCCAGAAGTAGCTCATCAAGTGTAAACGGTTTCTCGATCAATCCAATGGCACCTTCATTCAGCAAATCGATTACGCGCTGATCACCGGGCTGCCCGGTCATCACCAGCATCTGGCAGTGCGGATCGATTTGGCGCAGGCGGCGCAGCAACGCCAGGCCATCCATCCCCGGCATCACCACATCACTAATCACCAGATCAAAGGTCGATTCGCGGTAGGCACGCAGAGCGGCAATGCCACTTGGTACGTGTTGTACCTGGTGGCCATGGTGGCTCAGCAGTTGCGACATGCTCTGGGCCACGTGCGCATCATCATCGACAACCAGGATGCGCAGGAATGCAGGAATCTCGGTCGATTGGGGTGCCGGTTCAGCAGATGTCTGTTCGGCACCAATGATCGGCAACTGAATGGTTACCGTGGTTCCCTGGCCTTCCTTACTGCTGATATTGATATGGCCGTTATGCGATTCAATAATCCCATAGCTGATCGCAAGCCCCAGGCCGGTGCCTGGTGTTTCGCTTCCGCCGAGTGCTCCTTTGGTCGTCATGAATGGCTGGAAGACCTGGTCGAGCATAGCGGCCGGGATCCCGACCCCGGTATCGCCGACACTGAGTTCGATCTGTTGGGTGACCTGCCGCACGCTGATCGTAATGGTTCCGCTACCATAGCTATGCATTGCATCGCGTGCGTTGGTCAGTAGATTGAGCACAACCTGGGTAAGCTGGCCGATATCGCAGATCGTCGGTGGAACATCATCAATCTGGCGGACGACACTGATCTGCGCTTTGCGCAGCTCCGGTTCGATCAGCAACAGTGCCCCTTCGATGGCGTCGGTGACATTTGCCATCGCTCGCTGCGGTTCGCTGCGGCGTGCGAAGGTCAGCAGACCGCTGGTGATCTTGCGTGCACGGAGGCACGACTGTTCGATCACCGAAAGCATCTCGCGCTGAGTTTCGAGATTGTTGCTTGCCTGCCCGAGCTGAGCATACCCGAGGATACCGGCGAGTAGATTGTTGAATTCGTGGGCAATTCCGGCAGCGAAGGTGCCGAGTGCCGCCAGCTTGGAAGAACGCAGCAGCTCGGCCTGTTTCTGTTCGAGTGCCTCATAGAGCCGTGCCTGATCGATCACCAGTGCCGCCTGCGTGCCGAATGCACCCAGCACACGTCGATCGGCATCAGTCAGCGGATGATCCTGGTCGAAGGCCAGGCAGATACATCCGAGCGTGCGGTTGTCGAGTGCGAGCGGGATGATCGTCATTGTCTCGCCGGCTGAGTTTGCCTGTGCGGTAGCGGGAATCACCTCGGTAATATGAACCTGGCGTGTTTCGCTCAGACGCAGCGACTCGATGTAGTCGAGCGGAGTTTCGGCCCAGGCCGGAATTTCATCGCTCCGGGCCACCACCTCGGCGTTATGGTTGTCGAAGAGCACGACCCAGCTGGTGCTGGCTCCGCGCAGTTCGGCAAGCCGCTCGCGAATTGTCGCAATCAACACTGCCGGCTTGAGGGTCGTCATCATGGCGGTCGTGATCGCCTGGAGTTGTTCGAGTTGATGAGCCAGACGCTGCGATTCCTCGGCCAGTTCGCGATTGCGGCGATTCTGTTCTTGCCAGGCCGCCAGAGCGCGGAACGAACGATGCGCCGTGATCAAGAGCGCAATACCGGGCAACATCAGCCAGGGATCCACATACCAGAGCGCCGCCAGTATAGCACCCAGCGGAATCGTCAGCGAATGCACCCATGATGTCGTACTATACGCGGAAAGATAGACCTTGATTGGCGACAGATGCGAGACAAGCGCGAGAACAGTCGCAACAATCGTGGTGTTGAGAATATAGTAGGTGCCGCCGGTGGCGATCAGTGCGACCACCCCCTGCCAGCCGGCAAATGGCGCAGTATCTGGTTGGGCGAAGAGCGAGTAGACGAAATACATGCCGAAATAGGTGATGGCACGTTCTGCGGCGTTGAACAGGCTGCGGTACCATGGGCGGCGATGAAGGGTATCGGTAATCAGCGTTCCCGTCACAACCACAACAACGGCCGCCGGGCCACCGACGGCAACCAGAAAGACATACACAGCCTCATAGACCGTCATGTTGACATGTTCGCCGGGATTGATCTCGAACTCGACCTCGAAATAGTCGGCGAGGACATAGACCGGCAACCAGATCAGCAGGTGCAGGAGATTGGCAATTGAGGGGAGATACAGAATGAGAGCCCCACACACCAGTGCCGCAGCGATGGCCCAGATTGTTATGATGTAGAGCCGCGCTGCAGGCGGAAGCGCGCGCATGGCGTCCTCACAAGAATCGTATCTATAGTCATGCAGAAGCGCATGGATCAGTGGGATTCTGACGTATCGTAGCAGATTTTGAATGGATGATGTATTGCAGTATTGCGACACTTTCATACCAGCCTGATGTTGAAGTGCAGTATGCCGGTATGAATCCATATTCATCGTCAGTATACCCGATACGCATACCAATCTGATACCGCGATAAAAAAAATGGGTAGGAGAGTTTCCTCTCCTACCCACACCGGGATCGACGATAGATGATTGGCTATCCGCCCCACTTGGATCCGGCGCTGGCCGCCATCACAAACGATGCAACCGATCCGAGAACCGCTGCAACCTTCCAGCAGATCTGTACAATGTTCCACTTCATAAGGGAGACCTCCTGCTTCGCTATTGTTTTATTTACAGGCTTTCCTGGTCCCCCTCCGCTCCGCTTCGGGCGCACAGCCCATCAACTACGGTGATTGTTGTGTAAAGTGTTTTATCATCGATCCCGTGTGTATATTACAGACTTTTCACTTTATATGCAAGGTTATGAAAATATTGTCAAAAAACGCCCTTTACAGCATTGGGAAGCTGTAAAGGGCGTTTTTGAAATTGTTGCGAATTCGTTGCGAATTCGTTGCGGTATCACGACAAAGCGCTAACCTACGAGGAGGTATGGTAGACGGCGGTTGACAGCATCGAGCACAGCGCGCGCAGCGGCGGCCGGCAGGTCGTTGCGAACAATACTAATACCGAGCATGCTATCGACGGTATTATCTTCGGTATAGGTGATATGAGCCAGGCAGACATCCGTCGGGCCGAATGGTTGGCGTTGCAGGTGCATGAGCTCAAGATCACCATTGGCGTTGGTGAGCTCGCGAATGGCCATGAGAGTTGCATTGCCGATTGCGAGTTCGAGCGATTCGCTTGTATCGCCAGGCGCACTGGCTACCCCGGTGCCCTGCTGATCGCTAAATGAGAGTTCGACACGAATCTGGTCTCCATGTTCACCGCTCTGGTTTGCGACTGAGATCAGGCGCACCCGCTCGCTTGCCGCACGAATGCGTGATTCAGGGATCTGCACCAGACTGATTTTGCGGTGATCAATACGAACATTACCGCGTACATAGAGGATCGATTCAATATCACGAACCGTCTGTTTCGCACTGCGATCGGGTGAACCAATGGCATGCACTTCATCGATGCGCCCATGGTTGTCGAGCACAATCCGTGCACCGACCACGCCACGCACCTGCATGACAAGGCGTTCGAGGGCACTGGCATCGATAGTGCTGTTAGGTGTTGCTGTCATACATGCTCCTCCTGTGCTGTCGGTTGTGCAAGGTCGGTGTTTATCGATTGGTTTGCCTCGGGTGGTTTGGCGGCGCGGAACATCCCGCGATAGATCAAGATGCCGCCGCCAAGCATCAGTAAGACATCACCAATGCTGAAGACATTGGCGAAGGGGATGAATGGTGGAACTGCCAGGATGTCGGTGAGGATCCAGAGTTGCACATCGTCAGTCGCAATCGAGTTATTGGCGATCAGCTCCGATTCGCCCTCATACCGCACAATCTGCCCGGTATAGGCTGCCAGGCGCGGATCGACCGGCATATAACCGCCATTGGCCGTCACCGCGGCCAGATTGGCGAGCAACCCGGCTGCAAGCAGTGCGGCACCTGCGATCCGATAGTTGGCGGCGATCCAGCCGATCAGGATCGCCATCGAGAGGATATGCAGCTGCGGTATGAAACTATCGATCAATGGTGCATCGCGGAAGGGGGTGAAGATCAAGAGTTGTAACCCCAGCGCAAGGAGTGCGATCCAGTTCCACCGTAATGGTAGCTGTAACAGGTTGAGCAACGAACCGCCACGCACGAGTGCGATCAACAACACAATGAGCAAAATCATCAATATGAACATTG
Source organism: uncultured Chloroflexota bacterium (assembly GCA_937859575.1). Lineage (GTDB taxonomy): Bacteria > Chloroflexota > Chloroflexia > Chloroflexales > Roseiflexaceae > CALLZL01. Next base: position 5,223 of record CALLZL010000103.1, on the reverse strand, counting down.
GTTTTCCGCTTTCGTGGATTCCTGATGAGAAGTTTGTTATCTGATTGAGTATACCATCTCTTTGCACTCGATTGTATGGTGTATTGGGTGTGGGTCAGGGCTATGTCAAAGGCCGTGAGGCTCCGCCTCAGACTCTGGATTTCGGGTGTTGCTGGCGGCGGAGCCGCCCTCTACCGGAGGTAACTCTGTGCGCAGGCGAGCGAGCCGCCTGCGCTCTTGGCGATCAATCGTTGTGCACTTTGCGATAGGGTGTGGGTGAGGGAGAACACCATACGGATGCAAACCATTGCATCCGTATGGTGCTGGTTGCCGCTAGCGCGGCTGTGGCACATAGTGGGCAAACTGTGGCGGTACAGGTGTGCCTTGAATACGGATCTGCTGGATGCGTGCCAGATAGGCGGCCCCCAGCATGAGATGTTCGGCCACATCGACGACGCTGCGATTGGCGGCCGACTCGAGGTAGGTAACACGCTCCCAGCTATTGAACGAGCCAATCGCCGGCCCGCACCAGATCTGATAATCGAGCTCGCGCCCGGCTTCGCCGGCATTCGACCAGCGTGACGAGAGGCCGAGGTACCAGCGGAAGACGAGTGCCATGCGGCGGCGTGGGTTTTCGGCTGCCCGTTCGAGTTGCTCCGGATCGCGCTCGGCAAAATAGGCACGTGTTCCTTCCCAAATCTCATCGAGATCACGGCGGAAGATCTGCCGTTCGATGGTTGCGCGTTCTTCGGCGGGAAGGGCTTCGATACCGTTGTATGCACGGTACAGTTCATACAGCTTCTGTGCCCGTACCGGGAAGAGGGTGCCCTTCTTCAATACCTGTACTTTCACACCCATCTCGAACATATCGGCAGCCGGTGCCATCATGACATCGGCAACATCAGCCTGGGCCAGGATCTCACGGGTATGGGCTGAGGCACCGGCTTCGCGGCAGCTCTGATTGACCGAACCGGTTACGATATAGTCGGCCCCCATGCTGTAGGCGGCAAGTGCAGCTTCGGGGGTACCGATGCCGCCCGCGGCCCCAACCCGCACCGGCCGATTGTAGCGCAGTTCGGCCTGGATCGTATCGCGCAGATTGATCAGCGTTGGCAAGAGGGCCACCAGTGGGCGGTTGTCGGTATGCCCACCCGAGTCGGCCTCGACGGTCAGGTCGTCGCACATCGGCACTCGTGCGGCGAGTTCGGCCTGTTGGGTTGTGATCTGGCCGCCGGCCACTAGTTGTGCCAGCATGGCGGCCGGTGCCGGCCGCAGAAACTGCTCGGCAACTTCGCGCCGCGACACCTTGGCGATGACACGATTCCCGATCACGATGGCGCCACTCGGATCGAGACTCAGCCCGGCGGCGCGGTAGCGCACGACATGTGGCGTGAGGCTCAGGAATGCCGAAGCTTCGATGGTGCGAATAGCATAGCGCAGGTAGAGATCAACGCCACGGCGTTCGATCGCTTCTTCCGATGGGCTGTGGATGAGGTTGAAGGCGTAGGGGCCGTGCGGCAAGGCGCTCTGGATGCGGTTGATCGCCGCTTCGAGGCGTGCCGGCACCAGCCCGGCGGCACCGAAGCTTGCCAGGAGCCGCTGCTGCCCAAGGGCGATCACCAGCTCTTCTGAGGCGATGCCATTGGCCATGGCTCCGGCGGCATAGGCATACCGCAGGCCATACGCCGCTCGAAAGGCTGCACTGCCGAGTCGCTCGGGCCCGATTGGTGCCACGGCGGCGAGCAGTTCGGCTCCGCCGACCGGATCATCGCCCGGTCCGCCGGCATTGGTTGCCGCCAGCCGGCCATCGATGCGAACCAGGTAACACGGCTCGGCCAGGCGCAACAGGCAGGCCCGGATGGCTTCGGCGCCGAATGCCAGGGTGTCGGCCGGGCCGACCCAGCGGCGCATTTCTGTGGCTGTCTCGATCACGCAGTTTCTCCCTTAGCTTGTGCGATCGATCGGTACCAGATCGACGGCAATATGTTCAACGGTATAGATCCGTAATCCATCACACCAGACATTGGCATCGGCAATCAGGGTCAGCCGGCCGGCCGACGGCTCGATGGCGCGTACATGTGCTTCGAGGGTCATCTCAGTGCTCTGTGGCACGATCTGCCCACGGTACTTCCAGGTGGTTGCCTGCCCAGCCCCTGGCGCGAAGCGCCATGCACCAGCCAATATCCGGCCGCTATCGGTCGCGAGGGCATACGCCTGGAGTGCTTCGATAATCGCTTCAATTCCCAGCGACCCGGGCATTACCGGATCCTGATAGAAATGATTCTGGAAAAACCATTCATGCGGATTAATGCGACGCTGTGCCGCAACATAGCCATTGCCATACCGACCGCCGCCGGCAACAATCTGCACCTGGTCGAGCAGGGCAAGCCGCCCGCCCGCAAGCCGGGCATACGGCCCACTGCGGGCAAGGGCTGCCCGTGCCGCCGCAGAATCGACGGCAACAGGTGTTGCGACGGGTCGGCCGGGCTCGTCGATCCAACGCAACAGTCGCTGGCCGCTATCGAGCCCAGTCTGTGTGGCAAATGTCTCGGGAGTGAAATAGCCGAATGACGCTTCACCTTCGTAGAAGCGTTCGCCGTCGCAGCTGAGTGCGAAGCTGAAGTGTTGCAGCACAATACCACGAATCGATGTCGATGAGAGCATCCGCCCATGGTTGACGATCGTGCGCCCACGCAGATCAATCTCGCGCAGCAGGGTTGCCTTCCCATCGAGGTTGCGGAAATAGAGGTCGGCATCGGGGAAGATCAGCGGCGATCCCATCCATGCCGACAGAAAACCGCATGGCTGCAGGGCTATCTCCATCAGCACCGCCGATGGCATGGTCGGGTTGCTATTGTCGCTCAAAAACCACGCATCGGTGGGTACATCGAACTCACTCACAATCGCCGCCGGCGATTTGAAATTGTGGCGCGTTCCGTCGATCGACATCACGCGGCTGATCATGCGTAGTGCCCCATTGGGGATGCGTGGGCCGCGGCGGGTATCGAAGACGGCAAACTCCGGCCCGAGGCATGCGGCCACCGATCCGCCGGCAAACTCTTCGAGGGTTGCCGTGTCGAGCAGTGGTGGTGTGCGCGGTGCGGCGAGTCGGGCAACACCACTGCTGTCATTCTCGTGTGGCTCCTTCTCGATCAGCTGTAGCCCCAGATCATGGAAGTGTACGACGATCTTATCGCCAAGGAGGATATCGACATTGGCGCGCACAAACGGGTGTGGTTCAAGGCCAATATCGGTCACTTCCATGCGGTAGATCAGTTTGCCATACTGTGGTGATACCTGGCCACGGCAGCGCACCACCTGCGGCAGGCCAAAGATTGGCTGGAAGCGTGCATCGCTGGTGTGGGTCTGCAGGCCAAGCAGCAACATATAGAACTGGAGTAACTGGCCGCATCCCTCGGCCTGAAGCGAACCGGCAAGCACCTGGTCATCCTTGAAATGGCATGGGAAATACCAGTCATCGGGGGCCAGATCCTTTTCGGCGATCACCATACCCAGGCCCCATGCACCGCCACGCCGTTCCACCGATGTGACCCGGTCGATCATGAGCATTTGTGATGGCGGCAGGCGCAGCGATGGGTTACGGCCGTGCTGCTCGTATGCTGCACCAAAAACCTCAGCCGGTTTGCCGGCCCCAAGGGCCAGCAGATCTTCGCGGCTGAAATCGGCACGCGCACATTCGAGCAACGGTGGGAAGTAGCGCTGTACGGCATTGGTACGCTCTTTGATCTCGGCCTCGGTAAAGATCACCCCCTTACCGGCTGCAAGCTCCTCATCGGTAAAGAAACCGGCACAGCCGTTTTCCATCTTCAGCACCATTGTGTCGCCAACAAAGCATTCATAGCTGAAGAAGAAGAGCAAACTGCCACCGCTGCGGGCAAACGAATTGATCTTGATATCGTAGCGCAGGGTCTCGCCCTCCTTCGACAGATCGGTCAGGAAGGTGAGGGTGCAGTCGAGCAACCGGTAGACACGCTCGCCCTTGTTTTCAAAATCGATACCGAGGTAGCTGATCAGCAACAGGTCGCACTGACCCGATTCAACCGAGATCGCCCATGGAATCTGACCATCGACGGTATACCATGCACCATAGGGGATATCGTACTCGGTGGTGATGGAACATGGGCGATACTTGCCGAGTTCGCCGTCGATCTTCGTGACCCGGCTCACCAGCAGATAGGGGAAGGTCGGCAGGCGCACCCGTCGTTCGTAGGCATCGATCGGTGCATATTCCGCCCCAAAGACATTGGCGATTGTTCCTTCGGCGAATTCGATCAGATCGTCTTCATCCCAGATCGCCTCACGCCGCACGACGCTCTGCGCTGCCGGTGCCGTGGCGAGCACCTGTGGCACGTCGCTACCGACGCGACTGAGGGCGGCATGCAGGCTGGTGGCCAGTGTACGCAGGCCCTCCTGCCGCTCGGTAAGATATGCATGATGTGGGGTAGCATCATCGCCTGGCTGCGCGAGGGTAGGCTGTGGTGGAATGGTCGTACTCCTTACAGGTTCGATCGGCGAGCTTGCCGGCTGCCGATAGACATTGTGCATGCGGTCGAGTGCATGATCGGCGGTTGCGAGGGTTGTCGCTCCCGCTGTTTGTGTGGCAACGAGCGCCGGTTCGCGTATGGTGCGTGCCGCGCTGAAACGGGCAATAGGTTCGCTGCTTGCAATGGTATCGATAATGCGGGTACCGCCGGTTGCGATCTGGCGGATCAGACTCGGCCGCTGGGTTGCCAATGTGTCGGCACTAATGCCGTTGAGCCGGTTCAGGCCGGCCGGTTCTATCGGCACACCATAAGCGATCATACGGGCCAGAGCGCGCACCAGCCCGGTGTGGCCATCGCCACGCTCATCAAGTGCGATCGCGGCATGCGGTTGGTCTCCAAGGGTCGCATCGATCCAGCGCGTGCAGGCGGCACCTGGCCCGAGTTCGACAAAGATACGGGCACCGCTGTGATAGACCCGTTGCACCAGTTCGGCAAAGTTGAACTGCTCAACAGTTGCATGGGCCATAGATGCCGCAAGGGCACCTTGTTCGATCGGTAGTGGCGCAGCCCGCGAGGTCGAGAAGAAGTTAATTCCAGCGACATGGCCGGTCGGCAGGGTGTGAAAGGCTGCCAGTTCGGCAAAGTATGGCCGTGCCGGTGGTGCGTGAATGACATGGTCGAAGGGTGCCCGTGTATACTCGCAGCCGAGGGCCTGCAAGGCACGTTCGGCTTCAGCGGC
>CALLZL010000102.1 GCA_937859575.1 uncultured Chloroflexota bacterium | reverse complement strand
TGCCGAATGCTCGTCGTCCAGGAACTGCGTAAGGCTCACGAGCTTTGGGAACAGGCGACTGAGCTACGCCTGCGAGGCATTATCCCCTGGGTTGATAAAGCTGGCGGTTTTGCTGTAGCCGATGAGTCGGAAGCTGCAGCGCGGCGAGCCATCCGAGATGACTGTTTCGGCCTCCTCCTCTACGCTACTGCCTCGGTGTTCGATCGCCCTTTTATTCGGGATGTGGAAGTAAATGAAGCACTGAAAGTACGGCAGCAAGATGCAAATTTCGCATTGTTCGCCGTTCCACGCGGTATCTCTCACGCAGAACTTAAGACCGAGAGTCGGCGTGGCTTCAACGCCGATCTCGGGCGTTATCATACAGTAGCGATTCCAGATGGCACAGATCTCCAGCAGGGCTGGGCAAAGGTCGCCAGCGAGGTATTGAAGCGTGTCCTGACCTCGACAGTGCCACCTGCTCCCGTGCAGCAGCTATCACTTCAGTACAGCACACGCGATCTGATGCCGCATGACCTGGATGATCTTCTCTGCATTGATGCGACCGCATTCCTGGATGGCGCAATCACCGATCCTGCCAAGTGGCAGCGCCTTACGCATGGACTCCAGGATGTAAAGCGAGCCATCTCGCAAACATGCGGGCGCCCCCGGCTGCGTATCAATGGCTCCAAGCATCTCTCCGCAGCATTTCTGTTCGGGCGCATATTTGCACCATTTGAGCTTGATATTCGGCAAACACCGGCCGAATTTTGGGCAACTGACGCGCCAGTGGCGCCAGTAACCCCATTTACTGCAAGTGTGCAGCATAGGTCAGATCCCCAGGGTAGGCTCTATCTTGAGATAGCATCAGGCCATAAAAATATCGCCTCCGGAGTAGACGCTCTGATAGCAGCTACTGGCCAAGGGCCGTCAGTCCGCCTGCGGCTGCAGCCGTCGCAAGGGCCACTGAGCGTCGATAATGAGCTATGTCGAGCCATGGTCAAGCAAGCATATGCTGAACTTGAGCGCGTCGTGCAAACGCGCAGCATTTCCGAAATCCATATCTTTGCGGCGATACCCCAGTCATTCATGATGATGCTCGGGCGCGAGCTTAAAGGCATGCCGCCCGTTCAGCTCTATGAGTGGGATGGTTCTCGCTATACACCAGCCTGTTCTATTCCATCGGGAGTCCTCTAGACGAAGGCACCCCCAGCGCCGTGCTTGTTAAGCACGGTACGTGAATCAGAGCGATCCAGTAACTACAACAGGAGACAATATCATGGCCCTGTACAAGAATGCTAACTATCTGCAAACCTCAACAGATGCTGCCTTCGACGCCATTCACAACCCCGGCGCTTCGACACCGTACTCAGGCATTTATCGCTGCGAGGGATGTGGGCATGAGATCGCGTCCAATGCCAATAATCCGCTGCCACCCCAGAATCACCACCAGCATAGTACAGGTCATGGTGCTATTCGCTGGCGCTTAATCGTTTACGCTCAGACCAGCAAGTAGTTGCAGTATACGCATTTCTGTGAACCGCGTCGGTCTATGCTCCTCGTTGCCTAGCAACAAGGAGCATGGGCTTTTTTATACATCGTGAGTAGAGTGCTATACTTGGGCTGCTGGAGAGAGATATGGAGGCTGTACGTCCGTTTGAAAGTAGACACGGTGCAATCAAGATCTCTCCTGAGCCATGCCGGCTACGAAGAGAACTTTGCCCTGCCGGTCTTCCTGCGCTTGGTAACGAACTCGAGCGTGAGCTGCTGTTCGTCGGCTTCAATGCGACTAAGGCAGTCGTCCCATGCAGCCTAGCGTCTGTCAGCGCCTCGTGCAGCGGGTCGTGGAGCAGCGTGGGCATGAAGCAGCGCAGCGTCTTCATGCTGATACAGAGACACTCGCATCGCTGGAGCGAGAAGATGCTCGACCTGGCTCAGAGCCTGGAAGCTGCAACACCCCATACTCTCCGCCACAGCTTGGCACGCCGTCCGAGCGAGTCGGCGTCGACCTTGCGACTGTACAGCACACCCTCAGACATAGTAGTACTGTTATCACTGGCATCTATCTCATACCAGACGATGATGGTCTGCGTCAGGCAATAGAGTGTACAACGCTCTATGATAAAGAGTTCACGATGCTGTATAGATCTGAATTGGTAGATATATGACCCAGGTGAAGAGACTAAGCATTTTTCTCGCGTCGCCCAGTGATGTGCGGCAGGAGCGAGCGCTTGTGCGCGAGGTTATTGACGAGGTCAACCGCACTGTCGCGAAAGACAAGGGCGTCGTTCTTGATCTCAGCAGCTCCGAGCGTGCTATTCCTGGCTATGGCAAAGATGGCCAGACGATCATCAACGAGCAGCTTGGCGACATGAAGCAGTATGATCTGTTCGTTGGCATCATGTGGAACCGCATTGGAACCCCAACACCACGCGATATTTCTGGTACCGCAGAAGAATTTGCACGAGCAGTCAATGCCCTGAAGCGCAGAAAGAAGCCGCAAATATGGTTCTACTTTCGGGATGCCAGTGCGAATCTCAAAACACCAGAAGAGCTCGATCAAAAGGCCGGGGTATTGAGATTTCGCGCCAAGCTACGCGGCAACGGCCTCTTTTCTGAGTATACGACGCTGCAGAGCTTCGAAAAAAAGTTTCGCGAGCACCTCATTACATGGCTCAATACACGCAGCCAGAAGGCTACACCAGCACCACAAAGGAGGAGACAGCGATCACCTGGAAAGGGGGATGACGAGACATCTACGACGCGTGCAGGCCGATCTACTGGGGCGCCTCCTACAGGCGTTGAACCAGAGCCCGCTCCTCCTCGTCGCAGTCCTGTCGGCAAAGCACCTGTCAAGCGCAGGCCCGATGTCACCAAGAGCCCGGGCAGCTGGATCATGCTTGACGATCATTTCTACCAGGCGAAGTCTGCTGTCGTTCAGGCTGATCGCAGCGTTGTTCTGCAGATAGCCCCACCAGCCGGGGAACGAACGACTGATCTGCGCTCTCTCCAGGCAGCCGATTTCCACCGTAGAAGAGATGTGACCTATACGGATTTGCACGAGGCGGGTACAACACAGGTGCAGTCCATCGTCTCGGAGACCAGCAAAGGGAAGACGATTTTCACGGTCACACTCGCGCCGCTTCCGCAGATTAATACTAGTAATGTGATGGAGGTGAGCACCAGGGGCTATACGGCAGATCAGATTGCGGAGCTGCGTGCCCGGCTGATCTTGCTCAGTCAGCCGTTCCCAAAAGAGATCGAATTCCTCGCAATTACCTATCAGACCCGCAGCCGGTATAGCACTACAGTAACCTCGATACGCACCCTGCCACAGCTCTGGGCATCGCTGCACACGCAGTCCCGGCTCTTCCTGCCCCAGGCCTGGCTCTATGCGGCCTACCTGCTCAAGACCGGGAATATTGTCGAGAATATTCTGACGCTTGAGCTTGGAACCATCAAAGATAAGAAGATGCATGTGAGGTTTCGCGGCAGGCGGGCACGGCCCTATTCTAGCCAGGAACCCGTCACTATTAGTATTGAAGGGGATTGCGTCCTTGAGGTATGAGGTTGGTAGAGGAGGTGTATGAGCCCATTGCTGTTTTTCAAGCTCCTGGTTGCAGGCAGCCTCAAGCGCATTGCGGTTGCGTTTGTGGGCATCTTCGGGCTGATCTGGCTGTTTATTGAGCCAGGTGGTCTGTTTCTGCCAGAATGGTTTCAGTGGGGCTGGCCGGGCTACATCGGCCTTGCTGCTCTTTCGCTTATCCTAGCCCTAGCGACCAATATGCCTCGCCGGGCAATATCACAGTCATTATCATCTCCTGATTCTACCATTGAGATCAAGATCGGTGATCTTTTCGATGAGCCCGAACATCTGGTTATCGGGGCAAATGACGTGTTCGATACGGAGCTTGGCGAGGTGATTCGACCCTCCAGCGTACAGGGCCAGTTTCTCACGCGCATCTATAACAATGACCAGGCACGGCTCGATAAAGATATTGATGCCGCCCTGGCGCCGCTGCAGCGACTGCGCACGGAGGAGCCTGCCAAGATCAAGGGTAAAACCTGGCGCTATCCGGTTGGCACAGCCATCGTGCTCGGCTCCGGCAGCCGATGCTATTTTCTAAGTGCCTATGGCTTCATGGGCAATGATCTGCGCGTGAAGTCAACTGCAGATGCGATCTGGAACTCGCTCAGCAACCTTTGGGAGCAGGTGCGGCTGAAGGGGCATGGCTTAAATATCGCAATTCCAGTTATCGGCTCGGATTTGGCACGCACCAACCTGCCACGTATGGCGCTGATCAAGCTGATCATTATCTCGTTCATCGCGGCATCCAAGAAGGAGTTTATTGCACGGAAGCTCACGGTTGTCATTCACCCCAAAGACCTGGATGCCGTTGATTTTTCTGCGTTGAAGGATTTCCTAGAGTCAACCTGCTTCTGATCGAGATGAGCCGCTTGGTTTCGATGCTTTGAGATTCCCTGACGCGCTGCCACTTGACAGCCCGTCTCACTCTGATGCCTGTGCTCCTCTCACCCTCCGCACCTCCTCGCGCGCCCAGACGCGGGCCTGCTTGCGGGTCAGGCTACGCGGGGCGCCGATGTTGCGCCAGTGGGAGTTGACGGTCGTCAGGGTGATGCTCAGCGCCTGCGCGATCGCTTCGTTGTCGAGGCCCTGGGCGCTGAGCCAGATCACGTCGATCTCGCGGGGTGAGATCTCGAGCGCGGTGAAATGGTCGACGATGGTCGGCGGAACGTCCGGCCGGTTATCTGTCTCGGTGACGATCGGTGGCGGGAAGAGTGGCGCCGGCTCGCCGAGGGCGATGGCGCTGAGGGTCGCAGCCAGACGCTCGCTGAGAGCCGGGTCGTGGGCGAGCAGCACCGCAGCGACACCGGACGTATGCGCGGCGCGAACCTGGGCCGGGTCGAAGGCGAGGAGCAGCAGGGGCACCTGGTTTGCGCGGGTGATCGGCGCGATCGCGCTCGCCGCGCTCACCTCGGCGATGATCGCTGTCCACCGGAGCTGCTCCAGGGCCAGGCGGAGCGCAGCCGGGTGGGCGGCCTCCATCATCTGGGCCACGCCGCGCAGGTGCTGCTTGAGCCCGCTGCTCAGCACGCGTGAGGCTCCGTAGATGATGACGTGAAGCATCGAGCGCTGGAGGCGGCGCAGCTGCTCGAGCTCGTGGCTCTGCTCGCGGGCCAGGCTGACCACGGCGTCGTTGCGGAGCGCGGGCATGGGTTGCTGGAGCACGGCGTAGAGCTGCGTGCGCAGGCTCAAGACATCAACTGGCTTGTAGATCGGCGGCAGGCAGCCCATCGCGTTCAGCGCCGCGACGGGGATCGGGTCGGCCGTGAAGGGCACGATCGGGAGATCGGCGCGCAGCTCCCGCAGGCGCAGGTAGACGCTGCCGCCCTCAAGATCGGGCAGATGCAGGTCGAGGATTACCAGGTCCAGATCGCGGTGGCGCCGGCGCACCTGGTCAACCCCGCTCAGCCCGTCGTCCGCCTCAAGCAGCGTCCACTCGGGTGGAATCGCGGCCCGCACATCATCACGGGCGGCTGCATCGTCATCAATGATCAGCATGGTCGTCATTAATTCCTCCTCTGCGTTGTTCTGGCGGGCAACTCCTGACGCTGCTCGGCGTAGGGCAGCCGAATCCAGAATGCGCTGCCCTCCCCTGGGCGACTCGTCACCCCATATGCGCCGCCCATGAGCTCAGTCAGCTCACGGACGATCCCCAACCCCAGGCCCATCCCCGGGCCGGCAGACTTCATCTGGCCGGGACGAAATACCTGCTCCCGCACCTCATCAGTCAGGCCAGGACCGGTATCCCTCACGCTGATGGTCAACCAGCCCGGGTAGCGCCGGTCATCCCAGAGCTCGACCGCGACCTGACCGCCCGCGCTGGTCGCGTCGAGTGCGTTGGTGACCAGGTTGTCAAGCACGCGCCGGAGCGCGGCCGCGTCGCCGAGTACGGTTGCGCCTTCGCTGCTCATCGCCCAGAAGAGATCCACTCTGGTGATCTGCGCCCGCTCGGCGGCAGCGTCGATTACGGCGCGAACAATCGGTAGAACCTCGACGACAACCGGCGGCCGCTTCGTCAGCGGCCGGTCGCTCAACGCAACCCGCAACTGGCTGGCGAGGCTGAGCAGGAGACCCAGGTGGTCGCCGATGCGCCGCGCCACCCCGTGAATGCCTGCGCGCTCGATCTCGCGATAGATGCGGTCCAGCCCACTGAGCGGCGCGGCCTGGTCGTGCACCAGCCGCGCGAGGGCGGTGATCTGCTCCTGCGCCGCAGCGCGCTCGGCCATCCGCGCCCGGCGCTCGGTCTGCACCACCTGCCACCACCGGCGCAGCTGATGCTGCCGGCGGACAGCCCGAATCGTCACTCGAAGTACCTCAATACCCAGCAGCGCAAGAGCTGGCGCTGGTGCAATATCGCGCGCGATGATGGTGTGCGCCAGGGCTAGCCAGACGACCACCTGGGGGATGGGCGACCAGGCGGCGACCATCTGGTGGCCTGATTGGATGCTGTCTGGCCGATGCTCGATCCAGCGCAATATCGCTGGCGCGCTGAGGCTAGCGCGTAGCGTCTCCAGCAGCTCACGCGCCTCGACGCCCGGTAGTGCGGGAAGGCCAATCAGGCTCAGGACACGCAGGGTCACCATGAGCCAGAGCATGGCCTGAATCGCCCGCAGCGCACGCGGGCTGGTGATCAGCAGCAGCACGACCACCACGATCAGTACCAGGTCGGTCACGATGGCAAAGACCTGGCCCAGGGCGATGTGATTGCCGGCATGTCCGGCGATCGGCGAGCTTACAACGCCAATTAGCGTCACAGCCCCGAGGATGGCGACGAGGTCGGCCAGCGCCTGAAACCCACGCATCGTCGCTGGCTCCTGCCGATCGCCGTTTGCCGCCAACGTCGCGACGCTGAGCAGGCTGGCGATGCCCGCGCTGGCAAGCTGCGCGACCGGCGCCATGCTCAGCTGCGCTACGCCAAGCAGCACCTGCTGGCTCACGCCACTTGCCGAGAACCCCATTGCGACAGCAACGCCGAGCGAGGCGCCACGGTCATGCTCGGGGAGGCGCCTTGAGGCCTCCACAATCATGCCAATGACGCTCCAGAGGATCCCGGCGGCTGTCACATCCGCCCACGGAACCCAGGCGAGCTGCCGCTCCGCAGCGACCGCGAGCAGCCCGGCACGCAGCAACGCCGCTGCGACCAGCCCCCAGGCAAGCCAGTGGAGCAGCGCGGGCAAACGAGTTGGGTTGCTGAGCGCAGCGGGTTCCATAGCAACGGCATTCGTACCTCCGGTGAGCTACAGCGAGGCGGCGTGCGGCTATCGCTCGTGTTGGTGGCATACCTCTTCCCGTTGCCCACCTGTGGATCCGAAGGGCTTCTGAGTATAGCAGAAAATCGAATATATGTTCTATTTATGCCGGTTACAGATGGATGACACGACACAACAACAAGAACATTTGATCTAAATTTGATCTCCGTTACCCCTGGCACTGACACCCTCGTACCCGCTATGCTGCATCCACAGCTCATACCTGGCCTCGCGTTGCTGTCGCCCGCGTCCTCGGACGACCTCGGCGCACACCAGAGGAGCTGACCCTATCGGCGTATGAGCGAGAGGCATCGCGCAAGCATGCACAAGAAGACCCCGATCGCGAGCGGTTGCCACTCCTTCCGCGATCGAGGTCAAAACCCAGGAGACAGCTGAGGCCCGCACCTCATAGACGACCTTTTACCTGTGCGGTGGCCTCGAAGCTTCGTGACGCTTGCGGTCTTCCTTTGCTGCGCTCTGCGTGAACCGTCATCACGCAGTGCTGAAGCGAAGAGCCACACCCGGCAGGCCACACGAGGCTGGCGTTGCCGTGCCTATCGGACGAAAGGACGTCACATGCACTTTCCAACCTGGCGCTTACGCTGGAAGCGCTGGCATGCTGCCCTCGTTGTCGCGGCGATCATAATCGTCGCCGTGCTGCTGGTCTCGGCTCAGCGCGCCTCTGCCGCGCTGCCGATGCTGGGCGCTGAGGCTGTTCACGAGCAGCATCACCAACTGGCGCTTCCGCAAGCGAGCGAGCCGCCGCTGCTGCCTGGCCCGGATCATATGACCAACCACGGGCCGTGGTTCCAGATCGTCTGCACGCTCGGCCATCGCCTCCGCGATGATCCGATCGTCTTCCCCAGCCAGCCGGGCGTGAGCCACGAGCACCAGTTCTTCGGCGCAACGGGGACGAACGCGTTCTCGACCTACGCCCAACTCACCAGCGGCGGCACAACCTGTAGTGACAAGGGTGATACGGCGGCGTACTGGGTCCCGACGCTCTACGACGAGCAGGGCGTTCTGCGATCGCCGCGGCGCGTGCGGGCCTACTACTACGCCAACACCAGTGACCCGGCTGCGCTCCAGGCCTTCCCGCCCGACCTGCGTATGATCGCGGGCGATGCGCGCGCGACCAGCGCGCAGCCGCTGGGGGTCATCCACTGGCTCTGCCGCAACCGGCGCGACCAGAGCGCGGGCCTGCCGCTCGCCAGCAACAACCCGCCGCGCTGTGATCGTGACGAGTACCTGTCGCTCAGCATTCGCTTCCCGGACTGCTGGGACGGCATCAACCTCGACTCGTCCGACCATCGCCGGCACATGGCCTACTCCGATGAGCAGAAGCGGTGCCCTGCCACGCACCCGGTCAAGCTGCCCAAGCTGCGGCTGAGCATCACCTACGAGGATGGCGCGTTCACGGGCGGGAACTTCACCCTGGGCGGCCCGCGCGGTCAGCCGCACGCGCTCTCCTGGGCGGCGATGCACGCCGACTTCTGGAATACATGGCGGCAGAGCGCGCTGGAGGAATATATCAACGGCTGTCTGAAGCGCGCCCGGAGCGTGCGCTCGACGAGCTGTCAGCGGTAAGGGCTCACGCTGCGCAATCAGGCAAAAGAAGGCCCCGATCGCGAGCGGTTGCCACTCCTTCCGCGATCGGGGTCAGGACCCAGGAGACACCTGAGGCCCACCCCGGTATTGTAGCACACACGCTCGACTCCTGGGCCTCAAGGAGATGCGCAATGGCCCGTGGTATGGGTTCAGCCAACAGACGCTCACAGAGCCCCGATGGCCTGGCGCCCTTTCGGCGACGGGCGCGGTGGCGGCAGTTACGGCCGCTGGTCTTTGGAGTTCTCGTCACGCTGAGCATCGTGGTCACACTGGTCGCCTGGATCGTGTGACCTCGCTACGCGAGGAGTTGTGCGATGTCGCGATTTTCCATCGGCACCATCATCATCGGCGCGCTGGTCGCTGGCGTGCTGCTGGTGGCTGGTGGACAGACGCTGGCATCACAGCTCGCGCTGGCAGGAGACCCGGCAGCGCTGCCGGCGATCGGCGAGACAGCGTCGTCTCGACCGGCTGGGGCTGGCCAGCTCACGGCAGAGCTGAGCACCACGACCGTGCCCAGATCGCTTACCGCGACGATCGGAGGGCAGCCCGACTATATCTGCGGGCAATGCACGCCTGAGCCGATCGCGACTGCCACGCCCGCCTTTGTCGAGGTGTCAGTGACGCCCCTGTCGTCGTCGCGCTCTCGCGGCGGGATGCCGAGCACGGCGGCGCGCCGCCCGAGGACGGGCAGCACGTCGCGGCGCAGCCGCGTCTCGAGCTCGAGGCGACGCCGCAGCTCGGCGCGCGCGCGCGGCCCGCCCAGGGGCACGGCCACGGCGATTCGGCCGTCCGCGACCGGCGCAACACCGACGCGCCGGCCAGCCACACCGACGCCTACCCGCGCCCTGATATCGCCGACAGCGCTCCCGCTGACGGCTATCGCGACCACAACGAGCCTTCCGGCTCCCAGCAGAACCGCGCTGGTCGCGGTAACCTCGACGCCGGTGGCCACATCACCGGCGCCGTCAGCTGCGATCCAGCTCTGGATGTCGTCGGACTTTGACCCCGCAGCCGGCATCTATCGCTCAGCCGGTGACACGATCAGCTGGCCTGCCGGCGAGGTGCTCAATTTCACGCCGGCGGTCACCCTTGTCGCGCCGGCGTCAGCTGACCCGGCCCTGACCTATCGCTCAGGGGTGATCGCCTGGAGTTTCGTCAGCTCTGGCGGGCACAGCGTCCACAGCGTCGATGTGATGGGTCATAGCGGCTGCCGGCTCCGTTCCGAGCCGGCGCCGGGTGATGCAGATGGCCTGGCGGGCTGCGCCTATCGCTACCTTGAGCGGCCGACGACCGACGCGATGCGCTTGCAGGCGCACGCCTTCTGGTCGGCCGGCACGCCGCTCGACATGTGCATCGATGTCTACACCTACGACCTGGGGCGCCTGCGCGACACCGATCTCACCCTCCAGGTCGCTATCCGCACCGAGGCGATCGATAGCGTGACCGGCCAGGTGCTCGCCAGGGCCACCGAGATCAAGACGGCGACGTTTGCGGTGCGGCTGGCGGCGCCACGGAGTGCGCGTTGATGTGGA
>CALLZL010000101.1 GCA_937859575.1 uncultured Chloroflexota bacterium | reverse complement strand
GCATCAACGACCAGGAGAGCGCCGGCGAATGGGCCAGTGCGCCGATCAAGGTCGATCCGGCGGTTCAGGGTACGGTGGAAGTTCGCAATCCGAATATAACCGGTGCGGCGCTCACATTCACGCCATTCGGCGCGAAGGGCGGCGATATTCGTACCAATGAAGCCAGTTCGGGCGCATCAAACGGCGATCCGGGTTTCACCCGCATCCCGCAGTACAACATGCGGATCTACCCAAACAATGAGTGTACTGCGCTCGATCGCTTCATCGTCGGCAGCACATGGACACCCATGCCGAGCGGGTTCTTCAACAGCAACCTGCCGCTGCCGACCGCCTCGCCGGCTCCGGGTTCACACCCGATCCAGGCGGTGGTACGCGATCTCGCTGAGAACGAGCAGGTGTTTGATCGCAGTATCGTCTTCGATCCGGCCGATCTGACAACTCCTGGCGACGGTGGTGGGCGGCCGGTGGTCAATAGTGCCACCATAACGGCCGATAACGGCAGCAGCGCGGCACGGCTGACGATTCTGCGCACCCTGACATTCAGTGGCGTAAATGTCAGCGACAACCTGTACCGCCAGGCGAACCCCGGCACACAGTTCTGGGGTGTCTGGGTGGCGAATGAGTATCTCGGCAAGGCCAGTAACTCGGCCAACTTCCCGGCGCCGAATCCAAACAACGCCAACCTGAAGTGGTTCCCGATCCAGGTCACATCACCGGCAAGTAGCTTCACGCTACAAAACTGGAACCTGTTCCGCGGGCTCCCCTTCGGCCCCGACAAGACCAAAGACGGCGTGTATCGGGTGTATGTCCGCTTCCTCGACGGTGCGGGCAACTACTCGAACAACGCGGTTACCGTTACGACCGCCAATGGCAGCAATCCGGTTGTCAATGGCACGATCTCAGAGACCTTCACGCTTGATCCGGGTTATACGGTTCCGACAATCAATCTAACCTGGCTCAATCGGCCATAGGGTTTCCGGGGCGCAGCCGGCTCTCAGCTTCATGCCGTAGCCGGCTGCACCTCAGCAATCGCTTGTAGCATGCAATCGATCATTCAACGAATCAAACAATCTGCACGGCGGCTCGGTATCACAGATGCTGGGCCGCTTGTGATTCTTGTGCTCTTTCTGCTGTTACTGCCGCTGGCTACACCGCGCATCTATGCAACCGATGAGGTGCAGTATTATGTCTATCTGCGCTCATTGCGATTTGATGGTGATCTCAACTTCGAGAACGACTACCGGCGTTTTGCCGAACTCAACCCACGTTCGGGGATCGAAGGCAGCCTGTTACAACCCGACCGGATCCGGCAGGCAACCGGGCTCTATGGCAATATCGCACCGGTCGGTTCGGCAATCATGTGGGCACCATTCTTCCTGCTGGCAGATCTCGGAGTGCACCTGGCGCGGGCAGTAGGGGTAGGAGTCGAGGCCGACGGCTACTCAACGCCATATATTCTGGCTGTCTGTTATGCATCAGCGCTCTATGGGCTGTTCGGGTTATTGCTCAGCTACCGGCTGGTACGGCAGTATACGGGTGTCTTCGCGGCAACCCTGGCAGTAGTGACGATCTGGTTGGCGACGCCGCTGGTCTTCTATATGTATGTGCAGATGCCATTTGCGCACGCCACCGGCTTCTTCCTCACGACTCTCTTTCTGACGATCTGGCATGCGACACGCAGCCGGCGTTCGTTACGTGCCTGGGGGGCGCTCGGCCTTGTCGGGGCGCTCATGACCATCACCCGCGAGCAGCTGGGGTTGTTCCTCTTGATTCCGGCGCTGGAGGCTCTGCGCGAATACTGGCTTCTGTTGCGGAACAGGCCACGCCTGCCGCCGATCCGCGCACTGTTTGGCCACCATCTGCTGTTTCTGAGCCTGTTCGTGATCGGGCTGCTGCCACAACTTGCGGCCTACCAGATCCTCAATGGCGAGCCACGGCCAGCCGGCGAGGTGTCGGGCAAACTCAACTTCTGTAGCCCGCATTTTATCGATACCCTGATCGACTATGACCCACGGCCAAGTAACTGGTGTGTGCCGGCCGAAGAAGCGGTTGCCCGCACGCCGGCCTGGAGCCGTGGCGCATTCCTCTGGAGCCCGGTACTGCTACCGGCGCTGGTGGGGCTGGCATGGCTGTGGCGGCGCGATGCCGGGCTGGCGGGCGCACTATTGCTTGGCTTTCTGGCACAGACCTATATTAACGGGGCGTTCGGCACGACCTGGCATCTGACGGGTGCATTCGGCTTTCGGCGGCTGATCGAATGCACACCGATCTTTGTGGTTGGGCTGGCGCTGCTGATCGAGCGCAGTGGGCTGCGTTTCGGCCGGGGAGTGCCCCTGGTAGTGGCGCTCCTGTTGATCGGCTGGAATGCCGGGCTGGTGCTCAACGCAACCATCTTCAACGGCGAAACCGGATTACGCCGTGGCCTCAGCTGGCCCGATCTCTTCCGCTGGCAGATCGAAGCGCCGCTTAAGGCCGCCGGCAAGATCGGCGAGATCCTTTTCGATCGCTGCCGCTTCCTTGAAAATGCGCGGTGTGAGTGACGGCCTACGCAGGTAGCGACGCTGATAGTGCCTCGCTACCTGCTACCGCATTGGCACCCGACGCCGGGGCTACCCGACGGTTGCACCACTGGGGATGATCCCACTCTTGCCGAAGGCCTTCTCGCCGGTGCGGGGGCGAATGACGACATTGCGACCAACGCGCACACCTGCCGGCACCAGTGTTCGCTGGCCGACAAGCGTCAGGCCGGTGTTGAGAAGGCCGGGGCTTTCGGTGTTGGGGGTGTTATCTTCACCATCACCAAGCCGCGCATCTTTGCCGACCGTGACATGCTTGTCGATAATGCACCGATCAACCACCGCACCAGCCTCAACGACCACATTCGAGAACAAGATCGAATCGCGTACCACGGCACCTTCGGCCACAACCACCCCCGGCGAGATGATCGAACGGGTCACATTGCCATAGATCCGGCAACCGTCGCACACCAGATTTCCCTCGACACGTGCCGCATCCCCGATCTCGGCCGCCGGGCGCTCGCCGCTCAAGGTATGAATCACCCATTCCGGATCATAGAGATCGAGTGCCGGAGTCTCGACAAGCAATGCCATATTGGATTCGTAGTAGGCCTGAACGTTCCCAACATCGGCCCAATACCCCTGGAAATTGTACGATGCCACGCTGGTCTGCGACACCAGCTTCGGCATGAGGTCGCGGCCGATATTCTCTTCGGTACTACCGGCAAACACATCGAGCAAGAAGCTCTTGCGGAACATGTAGATCCCCATCGACGCCAGGCTCGAGCGTGTACGCCGTGGCTTCTCTTCGAACTGACTGACTGTTCCATCACCATCGACGGTCACGATCCCATAGCGATGGGTATCGTGCGGGCTGACGCCATGCACGGCGAGAGTCAGATCGGCATCACGATCTTCGTGGATCTGAATCATCGGCCGATAGTCCATTTTATAGACATGATCGCCGGCCAGCACCAGCACCGCGTCAACCGGCTGTTCGGCGATAAAATCCAGATTGGCGCGAATGGCATCGGCATTGCCACGCTGCCACTGGCCGCCCTCACGCGTCAGGTAGGGGTGCAGCACACGCACCCCGCCGATGCGCCGGTCGAGATCCCAGGGCTTACCGACGCCAATATGCTCGGTGAGGGAACGTGGGCGATACTGCGTCAGCACGCCGACATTATAGATCCCGGAATTGACGCAGTTCGACAACGTAAAATCGATGATGCGATACTTTCCGGCAAACTGCACGGCCGCCTCCGACCGTTCGGCGGTCAGCACGCTCAGGGCCGGGCTTTCGCCGCCGGCAAGAATAAGGGCAAGTGTGCGGAGCATAGAAACACCTCCTTAAACAGTCTCACCCGACGGCACATGCCCTTGCGGGAATGCATCTTCATCACGATCGGCATTGATCAGCACATTGCGCCCGACCCGCAAGCCGGCCGGGATATGCGCCCCTTTGCCGATCACTGTGATACCGGTATTGAGCCGATCCGGCATCTCTTTGTTAGGTGTCGTGAGATCATCCCCTTCGCCAAGGTGAACCCCGGCACCCACAATCGCCCCTTTATCGATAATCACTCGATCGAGTACGGCACCCGGGCCGATCCAGGTATCATTCATCACCACACTATTGCGCACGATCGCCCCTGGTGAGACATACACACCCGGCGAAAGCACCGAATGCTCTACCGTCCCGCGGATCGTACATCCATTACAGATCATGCTCCGGCTAACCCGCGCCTGCGGGCCGAGCTTGGCCGGTGGGCGCTCTTCGCTGCGGGTATGGACGATCCAGGTCGGATCAAACAGGTTGAGGGTATTGGTGGGATCCAGCAACTCCATGCTCGTCTCCCAGTACGACTGAACCGTACCGACATCAACCCAGTAGCCGTCGAATGGGTAGGCATACACCCGATCGCGTGTGACCATGGTCGGGATCACATGCTTGCCGAAATCGATCCGCGGCCCGCCATCGCCATCATCGCCAAGCCGCCGATAGAGCATCTCGGCGCTGAAGATATAGATCCCCATACTCGCCAGCGTACCCTTGTCGCGGTTCTTCGGCTTCTCGGTGAACTCCACCACCTTCATGCTCTCATCAACCGTCATGATCCCAAAGCGATCGGTTTCATCAAGCGGAACATTCATGACTGCGACCGTCATGTCGGCGCGGTTCCGCTGATGGAAATCAACCATCGCCATGTAGTTCATCTTATAGATATGATCGCCCGACAGCAGCAATACCAGATCGGCACGGCGTTCGCGGATGTAGCTCAGGTTCTGATAGACGGCATCGGCGGTGCCTTTGTACCAACTTTCGTCGCGGCGACCCTGATACGGCTGCAACAGTTGCACGCCTCCGCTGCTTCGATCAAGATCCCACGGCTTGCCATTGCCGATATGTGCATTGAGCGAATGTGGTCGGTATTGGGTCAGCACAGCGACATCGAAGATTCCGGAATTGATACAGTTCGAGAGGGGGAAATCGATAATGCGGAATTTCCCGGCAAACGGCACCGACGGCTTGGCGCGCTTCTCGGAAAGAACGGTGAGGCGTGTTCCTTCACCGCCGGCCATGATCATCGCAACAATACGCACAATCTACCTCCAGCACAGGAGTGCGGCACAACACAGTGCTACACAGGCGATCTGGTCTGGGACGGGCAAAACAGGTGGACTTACTTCACTATACCATTTTTTCTGCACCATGCGGCGGCCACACTGCCACTATTGCCGCAACCATACCCGAAGAATCACGAACCAGCGAGTGTACGCAATACCGCATCACGCAGCAGGCCATTGGTTGCCACCGCCTCGCCGGCGTGGATGCCGGGCACGCCGGTCCAGTCGGTAAATGTTCCACCGGCTTCGGTGACGACCGGCGCGAGTGCAGCACAATCCCAAGCGTTCATGATCGGATCGAGCATGACTTCGGCCCGCCCGGTGGCGACCAGCACATAGCCGTAACAATCGCTCCAGCCGCGCTGCTGGCCCGAGGCGGCCACAAGCCGCCCGTAGGCGGCTTCGCGGCCGGCAATCCGCATGCCGCTCACCTCGGTACACAACACCAGCGCTTCACTTAGCCGGCTGACCGGTGACACACGCGCCGGACGCCCATTCCACTGGCATCCCTGGCCCTTTGCCGCTGTAAGAAAATCGCCGATGGCTGGAATATTGACGGCACCTACCACCGGCTCGCCGTCGCGTTCGAGGCCGACGAGCACACCATACAGCGGCACGCCACGCACAAATGCCTTGGTGCCGTCGATCGGATCAAGAATCCAGCGATGGGCCGCGCCGGGCCGCGTTTCACCCTCTTCTTCGCCCAGGATGCTATGCTGCGGATAGTGCTGCTCGATCAGCTGGCGCATCAAACGTTCGGATTCGCGATCAGCAATGGTGACCGGCGATTCGTCGGATTTATAATCGGCTGCGACGCCCGTCTGAAAGTAGCGCAAGGTCAGTTTCCCGGCCAGCCAGGCCAGTTCGGCAGCAAACTCGCGCAAGGCGGCGAGTGATTCGGAAGCCATCATTCATCCTTTCCTGCGTCATCATCGGCGACGACCGCCGCAAGGGCTGCGAGCAGCGCGTCGTTCTGTGCCGGGGTACCGATCGAGATCCGAATACAATCATCAAGGCCGGGTTTGCCAAAATAGCGAATCAGAATCCCGCGTTGCATCAAGGTTTCGCGGATACCGGCCGCCCGCCGGCGGGCATCCTGCGCGGCACCGGGCGCGACGCGGCACAGAATGAAATTGGCGGCACTGGGGAAGGGGTGCAGCCCCGGTAGCGCGGCCAGTGCGTGCTGCAGCCGCTCGCGTTCGGTGATCAGCGCAGCGACACTCGTAGCCAGGTGATGTGTGTCGGCCAGTGAAGCAATTGCGGCATGTTGTGCCGCCACACTCACGTTGTAGGGTTGCTTGATCTTCCACAGATGGCCGATCAGCGACTCGTGCAGGATGCCATAGCCGACCCGCAAACCAGCCAGGCCGGCCCATTTGCTGAAGGTGCGCAGCACAACCAGATTGGCATGATCGGCCACCAGATCCACCACTGTTTCACCGCAGAATTCGTAATAGGCTTCGTCGATCACCAGCAGCAACGGCAGTTCGAGCAGGCGCAGCACAGCGGCACGCGGCAATGGGTTGCCGGTCGGATTGTTGGGTGCCGGCAGAAAGAGCAGCTTGGCATGGTGCTGTTCGGCGGCATCGGCCACCGCTTCGAGATCGAGTTCGAACTGCTCGTCGCGCGGCACATCAACGACCCGTGCACCATACAGGCCGGCATCAAAGCGATAGACCCCAAATGTCGGCGGGCAATCGAGCAGCGTATCACCCGGCAACAGGCAGAGGCGCATCAACAGATCGATCAGCTCGTCGGAACCGGCACCACAGATGATGCGTTCAACCGGCTGACCGGTATAGCCACTCAGGGCACGACGCAGCTCCAGAAACTCCGGGTCGGGGTAGATCGCCGCCGGCGACACGACACCCCCCGGCTCGCCGAGCGCCCGCAAGGCAGCAAGCGCCTTCGGCGATGGGCCATACGGGTTTTCGTTGGCATCGAGCTTGATGATCTGCTCGGGGGGCAAACCGAGGCGGGCGGCAAGCACATCAATCGGCACGATCGGGGTATAGGCCCCGAGCGAGGTAATATCGGGGCGCAAGTATGCGGGTTGTGTAGCGCTCATAGACTCCTGGATCCTATCATGACTGGAGATTCCAGCGTGGGCGGCGTTTTTCGAGGAACGCACTGATGCCTTCCTGGGCTTCGGCACTGCGGCGAACGGCGG
This sequence comes from uncultured Chloroflexota bacterium, assembly GCA_937859575.1. Classification (GTDB taxonomy): domain Bacteria; phylum Chloroflexota; class Chloroflexia; order Chloroflexales; family Roseiflexaceae; genus CALLZL01. The sequence continues at coordinate 3,101 of CALLZL010000101.1, read as the reverse complement.
CAATTGTCTTGATCGTTGCGCGGCGCGCCTCATCGCGTTCGGCTTCCCATACGGTATCGATCACCTGCTTCGTCAGCGCCACGGCTTCCGGCGCACTGCTGCGGCAGCGCGCAGCAATCGCCGCCACGGTCGCATCGAGATCAGGAACATCGACGACCGCATGCACGAGGCCGATCTCGAAGGCACGCTCGGCGCTAAACTGCTCGCCGCTGACGAAGAGCGCCCGGGCGTGGCCAACGCCGATCTTGGGGATGACATAGCGCGAGAAGATCGCCGGCACCAGGCCGACCTTCACTTCACCGAAGCCGAAGCGGGCATGGTTAGCGGCCACCGCCAGATCGCAGCAGGCGATCAAGCCGGCGCCGGCACCGATCGCAACCCCGTTGACACGGCCAATCAGGGGTTTGGGGAAGGCCCACGCCTGTTCGAAGAGCAGCGACAGCCGTTCGATCTCGGCCAGGTTGGCTTCGGCATGCAGCTGGAGCGATGCGCGCATCCAGTTCAGATCACCGCCGGCACAGAACGCCGTACCTGCCCCCGTCAGCACAACCACCCGTACGGCGCTATCGGCGGCAAGCTCAGCAAAGGCCGCATTCAGCGTATCGATCATCGCAGCATCAAGCGCATTACGCACCTGTGGCCGATCCAGCAGCAGTGTCGCAATCGGCCCGGCCCGATCGATTCGAATCGTCATGGGGTTCGCTTCCTCGTTACAATGGCTTGTTGTATGGTACCACACATGCCGCTGAGCCTCGTCTCTGCTATCAGCAGCATCAGGGGGCATGCGGGAAGAAGTCATACTCATCCACATCACAGATCGGCCGATAGCCGATCTGCTGATAGATATGGTTTGCCGTCGGGTTTGCCAGATCGGTGAAGAGGAAGCAGTAGTGCCGCCCATCTGCAATCACACGGCGGCTGAGGCCGGCAACACATGCACTGGCATAACCGCGGCGGCGGAACGCCGGTGGTGTATACACCGCTGCGATCCGCACCCCATTGGCGGTAGGCCCACTATAGCCGGCCATTGATACCGGTTCGCCATCTTCCCACAACCATAAGGCACGGGTTGAAGCGCCCAACCAGCGTGTGACGGCGCGCAGCGCACTTTCGTCATCGCCGCTGCCGAATGTTTCACGTTGAAACCCGATAAACCACTGGTGCAACAACCCCCGATCCGCCATGGTTGCCTGCCGTAGCCCTCCACCGACCGCCACCGGGTCGATCACCTGTGTCAGCGCATAGATCCGCTGTGCTATACCACGCTCATAGCGCCCGCCGCATCTGGCGGCCCATGCTTCGGCAATCGCCCGGCTTTCTGTTACCGGCCCCGTCACACCAGGGAACCGGAAACTGCTTGCCGCCAGATCCTGCACAATCAGCGCTGCGACCCCTGGTTGCCCGAAGTGCGAACTGATCAGCAGATGCGGTGGTGTCATGAGTACCACACCACAAACCTCGCCGGCATGCGAAGCCACCGCAAGATAATAGGTCTCGCCATACAGCTGTGGCGCGGCGATCAGCTCGTTGGTGATCCCCAGTATCAGATGATGTTCCGGCTCGCGCTGCAGCAGATACGGCGCGGTATGGGCAGCAAAGGCACGCACATCGGTATAGCGATCGATCTGCATAACAGTTCCTCCGCATGGTATAGTGATGCAACGTCATCAATACCAGGAAATCATACCAGCCCATGATACCAGCACAACTTGCCTCCCTTTTGCAGGCTACCTTTCCCGGTGCCCAGCTCAGCGCACCACAACCGACCAGCGGTGGGTTTTCGAATCTGACGATCCGGCTTATGATCGACGCAACCCCGGTGATCGTCAAGGCTGCCGAGCACCCCGACAAGCGTGCCGACATTCGGCGCGAGGTGCAGATCCTGTGCATGCTCGCCGGGCGTGGCCTGCCGCTGCCGCACTGCCTGGCTTTCGCCGAAGACGCCAGCTACACCGCCAATGTGATGGCGCTGCTTCCCGGCAGTAACGGAATTGCCCTGTATGCAAACGATACAGCATCGCGCCTGGCCGCCTACACTCAGCTTGGTGCGCTCCTGGCGAAGATCCATGCCATCACCACCGATCAGGCTGTCGCAACCGATCTCGAACTGGCGGCACGCATGCGTGCGATCCAGTTACCGGTGCTCGAAAATCGCTTGCGGCACGCGCTCCGCACCGCGCTCGATCACCCGGCATGGGCCCATGGGTATGGACTCGTCCATGGTGATGCCGGGCTGCACAATATTCTGTGGCATAATCGACTCAGTGCGCTGCTCGATTGGGAGTGGGCCGGTTGGGGCAATCCGCTGATCGATATTGCATGGATCGCCTGGACAATGCAATTTCGCCGGGTTGGAATGGCGGAATGGCATGCACTGATCGATTCGTATCACCACCACGCCCCGCTGCTCGATATGGATCCAGCCACGCTGCATGCGCTGGCCCTGGGGCAGATCGCCGCAATCATGAGTAGGGTGGCGCATCGACCCGCTGCCCTGCACGAATGGGTACAGCGCGCCAACTGGTCGCTCGATCTACAATTTATGAGGTGATGCATGGCGGATGTTGTGATTGTCGGTGCGGCCGATACCGGCCGGGCACCAATTGCAGCCGCGCTGCTACGCCGGCTGTTGATCACACAGGGTATCGACGGTGCCGTTGCATCGGCCGGTATCCTGGGGCACGATGGCGACCCGGCCAGCGGCGAGGCGTTGGCGGCCGCCGATCAGATCGGCATTGATCTTGCAACTCACCAGGCGCGTTCGATCAGTGATGCGATCGCCAATGATGCCCGGCTGCTGATTGCGATCGATAGCGGTATTGCGCGCGTGCTGTCGGCACGCATGCCGCATGTCGCCGCAAAGCTCACCACCCTTGGTGAACTGGCCGGCAAACCTCGCAATATTCCCGATCCATTCAAGATGCAGCTTGGCGCATGGCTCACCTATCTGCGCGAAATCGACGAATTGCTGGCAGCAGCGCTACCACAGATCCGCGCGCGGCTTGGCGGCATGAGCTTACAGGAAGCAGAGAACAGAGGAACAGAGGAACAGAGGAACAGAGAACAGAGGAACAGAGGAACAGAGGAACAGAGGAACAGAG